>CAYSON010000631.1:0-1500 GCA_964432635.1 uncultured Desulfopila sp. | reverse complement strand
GATTTCTTCCCAGGAAAAGGAGCAACTGGCCGCCATCGAGGTTCGCTTTCAGCAGGCCATTGACAACGATTTCAACACCGCCCAAGCCCAGGGAATCTTCTTCGACGCAGTCAAGTTGCTCAACCGCCTGCGCCGCAAGTTGCCAGCAGCCGCTGCCGCAAAGGACATAAAGACGCTTCAGGACACCATTGCCCTGCTGAAAAACCTTGCCGGCATCATGGGCCTGCTGCAGGTTGACGCCGCCACCTACCTCGCCGAGAAGAAAGCCAAGCTGGCCGCCCTATGTCAACTTGATGTCGCCACCATTGACGGCCTTATCGCCGAGCGCAACCGCTGCCGCCTCGACAAGAACTGGGCACGGAGCGACGCCATCAGAGATCAGCTGCTGGCCCACAACATCGAACTGATGGATGGCCCGGAAGGCACCACCTGGACGGTGAAGTCGACCAGTCCGACAACAGTGGTGTAGCCGGGAGCGCCAGAGAACAGGGAGGTGCATCCATGAGACAGCCCGCGGTCGCCGATCGCTTCTATCCCGGATCTGCACCGGCTCTTGCTTTGGCCATGCAGGAGTTGATGCCCGACGTCGCTGCCGCCGACCGGCTTCCTGCCCTGGCAGTGGCTGCCCCGCATGCCGGCTATGTCTATTCCGGCCACCTTGCCGGGGAGACCTTGGCCCGCGTCATCATCCCCGAGACGGTGCTGCTTATCGGGCCCAATCATCGCGGCCAGGGCAGTCCTGTTTCCTTGTCAAGCGACACCTGGCTGATGCCCTTTGGTCCCGTTCCTTGTGAACAAAAGCTCTGCCACGATCTGGTGAGCCGCTCACCCGCCTTCAGGATCGACGAAGCCGCCCATCGCTACGAGCATTCTCTTGAGGTACAACTGCCGTTTTTGCAGAAAGTGCAGCAACACCTGCGCATCGTCCCCCTGGTGGTCTCGCACATTTCCTATCCCCTCTGCGAGGAACTGGCCCAGACCATCGCCAAGGCCATCGCCGCCCATGACGGCAAGGTGTTGATTGTCGCCTCGACAGACATGAATCATTATGAATCGCGGGAAAAGACCGAGAAAAAAGACCGCATGGCCCTGCGCTGCATCGAGTTGTTCAACCCCGACAAGCTCTATCACACAGTACAGGACAACCATATCACCATGTGCGGCGTTGTTCCGGTGGTTATCGCCATGCTCGCCGCCCAGGCTTTGGGGGGTGGGAAAGCTGAGTTGGTCGGGTATACCGATTCCGGACACATCTCCGGCGACACCAGGCAGGTGGTTGGCTACGCCGGGGTGATCATCAACTGAAATAGCCTTGACAGGTCTCGGCAAATCCTTTATAAACTCGCCACACTTGCGAGCTTCGAGCTTCTTACTGGGGGGTGGTTTAATGGTAAAACGGCGGACTCTGACTCCGCTTATCGGGGTTCGAATCCCTGCTCCCCAGCCAAATAAAATTAAGGGTTTACGAGATGCCGTAAACCCTTTTTTGTTTTTGTTCTC
>CAYSON010000630.1:0-1525 GCA_964432635.1 uncultured Desulfopila sp. | reverse complement strand
GGTGGCTGAAAGGCACCTCATAAAAAACTGGCGAAACGAAAAAACCCCTCGCGGCCCTGGCCACGAGGGGTTTTTTCGCTCTTTTTGCCAATTGCTCAGGCGCCGCGGAGGCTTTTTTCCAGCCTGACCGCACAGACCTTGAGTTCCGGAATCTTGCAAATCGGGTCATGGGCAGGATTGGTCAGGACGTTGGCGCAGGCTTCGATAAAGTGGAAAGGCATGAACACCGAACCGGCGGGGATACGCTTGGTGACTGCTGTCCGCACCTCGATGCTGCCACGACGGGAGGACACCGTCACCCAATCACCCTGTCGAACCGCCAGCTTTTCGGCATCGTCGACGCTCAACTCCAAGAAACCCTCCTCGATCTCGGCATCAAGGGTCGGCGAATTCCTGGTCATGGTGCCGGTGTGGTAATGGGCAAAGACTCGGCCGGTGGAGAGCCAGAAGGGGTACTCACTATCCACCACCTCGGCCGGCGGTTGGTAGGTAACGGCATGGAACAACCCCTTGCCTCGCGCCACCTTATCTTTGTGGAGAAAGCGAGTGCCGGGATGATCAGTGGTTGGACAGGGCCACTGCAATCCATCCCCTTCCAAACGCTCGTATGTAATACCACCGTACGAAGGTGTGAGCGTCGCCATCTCGTCAAAGATCACCTGTGGTGACGGGTAGTTCATCGCATAGCCAAAGCGGCTGGAGATTTCCTGGATGATCCACCAGTCCTGCCGCGCCAGGCCCGCCGGCGTCACCGCCTGGCGCACCCTGGTAACACGTCGCTCGGTGTTGGAGAAGGTCCCGTCCTTTTCGGCGAAGGACACCCCGGGCAGCACCACATCGGCTAGTTCGGCGGTGGCGGTGAGGAAGATATCCTGCACCACAAGAAGCTCGGCCTTGGCCAAGGCCTTTTTGACGTGGTGAACATCGGGATCGCTGACCACCGGGTTCTCGCCGAGAATGTACATGGCCTTGACGGTTCCCTGCTCAAGACCATCGAGCATCGCCGGAATGGTCAGCCCTACCTTGGTCGACACGGTCTCGACGCCCCAGGCCTTGGCGAATTTTTCAGCGGCACCGCTGCTGGTCACCGGTTGATAGGCGGTAAAGACGTTGGGCAGGCCGCCCATGTCGCACGCGCCCTGGACATTGTTCTGGCCGCGCAGGGGGCTGACCCCGGAACTCTCCTTGGCAAGATTATCGGTGAGCATGGCCAGATTGGCTAGGGACTTGACATTATCGACCCCGGTGGTGTGCTGGGTGATACCCATGCAGTAGACCAGCGAGGCCTTGTCGGCGCGGCCGTAGATCTCGGCGACCTTGCGGATGTCGTCGGCGGAAACACCGCAGATCTCGGCTGCCCTTTCCGGCGGCCAAGCGGTCGCAACCTCTTTGAATTTTTCAAAATCTTCTGTCCGCTCATCGATAAAGGCCTGATCGTGCCAACCGTTCTCGAGGATGACGTTCATGATGCCGTTGAGCAGGGCGACGTCGGTGTCGGCCTTGAACTGCAGCGTCCAGGTAGCAT
>CAYSON010000629.1:0-1532 GCA_964432635.1 uncultured Desulfopila sp. | reverse complement strand
GCCCCTGGCAGGAGCAATGTCCGCCTGATGTACGCCAAAGGCATCGGGGTGCAAAAGGATCTCCAGCAGGCCCTCTACTGGTGGCAACTCGCCGCGGAAAAGGGCCATCCAACTGCCGCCTCCTACGTGCGGCAACTCAAAAAGAAAATGAATCTCAAGGGCTGAGACCGCTTGGCAAGGAACGATTTCAGCTCCCTGCCCCGGCACCCCTTATTCACCCGGTTCGAACCCGATCTTGCTGATGGCGGCCTGAAGCTGCGAGCGGTCGACGCCATTGTTGACAAAGGTCGCCACACCGGCCTGCAGGTCGACTTTGACCTCGGCCAACTGAGGAAAGGCCTCGAGCGCCTTCTTCACCGCGCCGACGCAGTGCTGGCAGCTCATTCCCTTGATGTGTAAACTGTCCATATTCCCTTCCCTTTCCCCAAGCACAGGGGCGCAGGTTTTGCTATTGCCGATATATCACCTCTTGCCTCCGGCACCATTTCCCGGGGGACTGGTGAATCAACCAATTTCACTATTCTTAAACATCTACTCCGCCTTTGCCAGATCGGAATAAGTCTTCTCCTTCAACTCGCCTTGACGGCGCGGAAGAGTGCGCCGACGGTGTACGGCGAGGTCCTCGTGGTGGTCTTGCCCGCTTCTGCGACCTTATCGAATCCGGCCTGCTGCATCAAACGAACTTGATCCCCGCCGGGGATCGCGCCGCCTATTCATTGCGACCAGGATTCGACGCTGGTGCTGAGGTGCGGTGGCAGTTCCCCCTCGAGGATGATGTCGGCGAAGTGCAATCGCCCGCCCGGTTTGAGGACGCGATAGATTTCGGCAAAGAGCTTGGGTTTTTATGGGCAAAGATTGATTGCCCCGCTGGAGATGACCAGATCGAAGCAAGCGTCGGCAAAGGGCAGGCTGTCGCCGCAACCGTTGACGATGCTGGCGTTGGCCACCGCGAGGCTCGACAAATTGGTCACGGCCCTGGCAGCCATCGGGTAGGTGAGATCGATTCCATAAACATACCCGTTTCCACCGGTCAACGTCGAGGCAACATAAAGGTCGAAGCCGGCACCGCAGCCGATATCAAGGACGACGCTACCGGGAAGGATCGCGCCGAGGGAGAAGGGGTTGCCAACCCCGCAGAAGGAATTGAGTACGCTTTCCGGAAGGGCGGCGAGCAGTTCTTCACCATAGCCGAGGCGGAGCGCGCCCTCCTTGCCGACTGCGTAGGAAAAAAATCCGCCAGCACCTGCTGCCACTGCCTGATATTTGTGCTTGATCGCTTCCTCAATTGCCACCCTTTCCGTTTGCGAAAAAGCGTTGTTGCGCATTTGGTCGCGAGTTGTGGGGGAGGGAAGGGCTGATTGCGACGGGAATCCACCCGGCGACGGTCGGGGCGGTCAGTTGCCGGGTGGCGAGACAGAGTGGAAAGGGTTGATCATGGCGGTTCCTTGTGCAGATAAAAGGTTGGGTTGAGGGTTTCTTGGGATCCTTCTTTGTGGTGAACCTGTTTGTTGGTGTTGTGATCGACAATTACA
>CAYSON010000628.1:0-1544 GCA_964432635.1 uncultured Desulfopila sp. | reverse complement strand
CCTATTATCTCTTCGAAGACAAAATCCATAGTCGCCGGCATGCGGCGTTGAGGAACGATTGAAAATGACACAACCCCCTCAGGCAATCATTATCGGCGGAGGTCTGGCTGGCTGCGAGGCCGCCTGGCAATTGGTTTCCCGCGGCTGCGCCGTGCGGCTCTATGACATGAAACCGCTGCATTTCAGCCCCGCCCACCACTCTCCCGACCTAGCCGAGCTGGTATGCAGCAATTCCCTGCGCTCAGACGATCCAACCTCGGCGGTTGGCCTCTTGAAAGAGGAGATGCGCCGCTGCGACTCGCTGATCCTCACCCAGGCCGATGCCAACGCCGTTCCCGCCGGGAAGGCCCTGGCCGTCGATCGCCAGCGTTTTGCCGCCGCCGTAAGCAGTATTCTTGGCAGCCATCCCCTGGTCGAAGTGGTGCGCAGTGAAGTCACCGCCTTGCCACCGCCATCCTCCACACCAACCATTATCGCCACTGGACCACTGACATCGGAGCCCCTGGCCGAGGCCTTGATCGCCCTCACCGGTCGCGACCGACTGGCCTTTTACGACGCCATCGCCCCCATCGTTTACGGCGAGTCTCTCGACATGGAGATCGTTTACAGCAAATCGCGTTACGACGATGGCCCCGGCGATTATCTCAACTGCCCGATGGACAAGGAAACCTACCTGCACTTCATCAGCGAACTCTCCCGCGCCCAGTATATGCCGCTTAAGGAGTTCGAAGAGGTAAAGTACTTCGAGGGCTGCCTGCCCATCGAGGTGATGTGCGCCCGAGGTGAGGACACTTTGCGCTATGGACCGATGAAACCGGTGGGATTGGCTGACCCGCGCAGCGGTCGCGACCCCTACGCAGTGGTGCAGCTCCGCCGTGAGAACCGCGAAGGCACCACCTATAACATGGTGGGCTTTCAGACCAAGCTCACCTACCCCGAGCAGCTGCGCATCTTTCGCCTCATCCCCGGCCTTGAACGGGTCGAATTCGCCCGGCTCGGCTCTATCCACCGCAACACCTTTGTCTGTGCGCCGCTCTTGCTGCTGCCAACCCTGCAGTTCCGCGACCGTACCGACCTTTTTCTCGCCGGGCAGCTTTCCGGAGTCGAGGGCTATGTCGAGTCGGCAGCCATGGGGCTGCTCGCCGGCATCAACGCTGCCCGCCTGGTCAACGGTCTTCACCCAACCGTGCCGCCACCCGAGACCGCCCATGGCGCCCTGATCCGTCACCTCACCGAGAGTGATGCCAAGAACTTTCAACCCTCAAACGTCAACTTCGGGCTTTTTCCGGCCTGGCAGGGCAAGATTCGCAAGAGGGAACGGGGAACGGAAAGGGCACATCGAGCGCTGCAAGCGCTGGAAAAGTGGCAAAAAGATGAGCAAATCTAGAAAAAATAGGGGTCAGGTCTCAACATTTAACAGGCGCTCTCGCGGCATGCTTAAATCCATCGTGCCGTCTCGCCTGTTAAATGTTGAGACCTGACCCCCGTAAAGGCTGTTCTACGACACCCCAGTAGGGAAAGCGGAGTCGGTAAAGGACGATGCG
>CAYSON010000627.1:0-1551 GCA_964432635.1 uncultured Desulfopila sp. | reverse complement strand
GGCGGCCGGGCCGTTGGTGTCACCGCCGAGGGTTACCGAGGAGCCCACTGGACGGCAGCCTTCGACGCGGATGCCCCACCCGTCCACCGGCATGCCGTTGGGAATACCTTTGTCGCCGGCACCGGCCATGGACAGCCAGGCGTCGGTGAAGCGCCAGCCGAGCGAGGGATCCTTCTTGCCGTAATCCATATGGCCATAAACGCGTTTGCCGTCAACTTCCTTGACTTTTTCGGTGAAGAACTCGGCGATGTCCTCGTAGGCCGACCAGTTGACCGGCACACCCAGTTTATAGCCGTAGATTTCCTGGAATTTTGCCTGCAAGTCAGGGCGCTTGAACCAGTCATAGCGGAACCAGTAGAGGTTGGCGAACTGCTGGTCGGGGATCTGATAGAGTTTGCCGTCCGGGCCGGTGGTGAAGGACTTGCCGATGAAATCGTTGACGTCGAGACCGGGATTGGTGACATCCTTGCCCTCGCCGGTCATCCAGTCGCTGAGCGGCACCGCCTGCTGATAGCGGAAATGGGTGCCGATCAGGTCGGAGTCGTTGATATAGGCGTCGTAGATGTTCTTGTTTGACTGCATCTGGGTCTGCAGCTTTTCGATGACGTCGCCCTCACCGATCAGGTCGTGGGTGAGCTTGATGCCGGTGATCTCGGTGAACGCCTTAGCCAGGGTTTTCGACTCGTATTCATGGGTGGTGATGGTCTCGGAGACCACTTTGATCTCCATGCCTTTGAAGGGTTCGGCGGCCTTGACGAACCACTCCATCTCCTTCAATTGCTGTTCCTTGTTGAGGGTGGAAGGCTGGAATTCGCTATCGACCCACTTCTTTGCCTCCTCCATCCCGGCGGCGGCGGGGCCGGCCAGGAGAGCGGTGAGGGCGCTTGCCGTTACCAGTTGCTTAATCATCAATGATCTCCTCTTGTGAGTTGCGGTTTTCCCGCGCCGAATGCCGGGGCGCGGAACGAAACGACCTCTAACGGACGATGCCGGAGCATCGGGTACAGCGTGAGTACTCTACACCCAGCGGAACACCGCCAGGGCGTAAAGGCAGGACAGGGCGGTGGCCCACCACAGGGCGAGATCGCCGCAAAAGGCCAGCCAGAGGATATGGATATAGGCCGAGCCGAGCAGCGACACGAAGAGGCGATCGCCGCGGGTGGTCTCAAAGCGCAGTAATCCGATCCGTGGCGCCCCGCCCGGCGAGCGTATCTCCCAGGTGGTCATGACCATCAGCAGGCAGAAGATGATCAGGAAAAAGACGGCGGTGGGTCCCGTCCAGGCCATCCAGTTGAAGTTCATGCCGTTTCCTCCTTGTTTAGACGCGACCGAGAGCGAAGCCCTTGGCGATATGGTTGCGCACGAAGTAAATGACCAACGCCCCCGGCAGGATGGTGAGTACGCCTGCCGCCGCCAATACACCCCAGTCGAGACCGGAGGCGGAGACGGTGCGGGTCATGATCGCCGAGATCGGCTTGGCGTTGACTGCGGTTAAGGTTCGTGCCAGGAGCAATTCGACCCAGGAGAACATAAAGCAGAAAAAGGCGGTGA
>CAYSON010000626.1:0-1552 GCA_964432635.1 uncultured Desulfopila sp. | reverse complement strand
AGCTATAAACGAAGAGGACGACAAGGGAGAACCATGAATTTTGATCTCACCGAGGAACAGCGGCTCATTGAGGAGACCGCCCGAGATTTCGCCGCCGCTGAACTGGAACCGGCGGCGGCCGAACTCGATCGGGGTGGCGATGACGCCATTTTCTTCAGCAACCTGAAAAAGCTGGCCGAGCTCGGCTTCATGGGTCTCAACATCCGCGATACCTATGGCGGCTCAGAGGCCGGGCCGATCGCCTTCAGTTTAGCGATCACCGAGATCGCCCGGGCCTGCGCCTCCACCGCCGTCACCGTCTCGGTCAACAACATGGTGGGCGAGGTCATTCAGGCTCTTGCCAGCGAGGAGCAAAAGGACAAGTATATCGGTGCCATCTGCAGTGGCAAAAATCCGGCCGGGGCCTTTGCCCTGACCGAACCGGGTGCCGGTTCCGACCCGGCCGGCATGACCACCACGGCGGTGCGCGACGGCAACGAGTGGGTGCTCAACGGCTCGAAAATCTTTATCACCAGTGGCGCCTTCGCCGGTGTCTTCGTAGTTTGGGCGGTTACCGACCCCAAGGCCCCGAAGGGCAAGGGCATTAGCCTGTTCCTGGTCGAAGGGGGCACCAAGGGGCTGGTGGTCGGCAAGAAGGAAGAGAAGATGGGTCAGCACGCCTCGCCCACCAACGAAATCCTCTTCCAGGATTGTCGTATCCCCGCCTCGGCGATGATGGGCAAAGAAAACGACGGATTTCGAGGCGCCGTGGCGGAACTGGCCGGCGGGCGCATCGGCATCGGCTCGTTGGCCCTGGGGGTAGGCCTTGCCGCTATGGACAAGGCCACTCGCTATGCCCGTGAGAGAGCGCAGTTCGGTCGCAAGATCAGCGAATTTCAGGCCATACAGTGGAAGATCGCCGATGTCTATACCGAACTTGAAGCGGCGCGTCTGCTGCTGATGCACGCTGCTTTCCGCAAAGAGCAGGGACGGTCCTTCGCCAAGGCCGCCTCCATGGCCAAGCTCTTTGCCACCGAGGCGGCCAACAAGGCCTGCTACGACGCAATGCAAATGTTTGGCGGCTATGGCTACACTCGCGATTTCCCCATCGAGCGCTATGCCCGCGATGTGCGGGTAACCTCAATCTACGAGGGCACCAGCGAGATTCAGCGGTTGATTATCGCCCGCGAGATCCTCGGTGAATTGTCATAACTCCTGGAGGTTACCGGGAAAGGAGAACAACATGGATGAACTCTTCAAGAAACGTCGCAGCGTCCGCCGCTTTCAGGACCGGTCGATAGCCCCCGAGGTTCTTGCTGAACTCTTTGAGACGGCGCGCTATTCTCCGTCATGGGGCAACCTGCAGTGCTGGGAACTGGTGGTGGTTGAGAACGGCGAGGATAAAAGGACACTCGCCGAGCTGCTCTCCCCTAAAAACCCGGCGAGCAAATGTACCGAAACCGCTCCGGTGCTGCTCGCCATCTGCGGCAGCCCCCAGAAATCCGGGTACTACAAGGGGGTGCAGGTAACCAGGTATCAGCACTGGTTCCTCTATGATCTGGGCATCATCAGC
>CAYSON010000625.1:0-1593 GCA_964432635.1 uncultured Desulfopila sp. | reverse complement strand
CGACGTGCCCATCCAGGCGGCGATCGGCGGCCAGATCATCGCCCGCAAGGATAACAAGGCCATCGCGACACTCGACGATTGCCGCGGCAAAAGCTGGGTTGCTGTGGACCCCTCCTCGGCCGGCGGCTATCTCTTTCCCCTCGGCCATTTTGCCGACCATGGTCTTTATCTGCGCGACTTCAAGCAAGTGGTTTTTTCCGGTGGCCGGCAAGAAAACGTTATTCTCGGGGTCTACACCGGGCTCTATGATCTCGGATCCATCCGCGAGGGTTCGCTCAAGGTGGTGGCCGACAAGATCGATATCAACCAGATCAAGGTCATCGCCAATTCCATCTGGTACCCTGGATGGGTCTATGCCCATAGCCCACGCCTCCCCGAGGAAACGGCGGAGAGCATCAAGGCTGCCATGATCAGACTCGACCCCGCCAACGATCCAAAGCACCGCGCCATCCTCGACGCCGCCCGCTTTATCGGCTTCGTCCCCTCGGAGGATCGCGACTTTGATCCTATTCGTGATCTCAGCAAGAAGGTGGACCTTGACCTGGACTAGCATGCTCCTTGCCTCGCTGCAGAGTCTGCGCCTGAAAACCAAGATCACCTTGGGAGTGGCCTTGATGCTGGTGTTTTGCGGGGTGAGTATCGGCCTTACCCTGTCCGCCATGTCCTCCCAGGCACTCCTTGAGGAGGGCCGCAAGCGGGGTGCCGCGCTGACCTCGGGATTGGCCTATCGCCTGGCCGAGCCGCTGCTGGCCATGGACCTGCTGCAGCTCAAGAACCTCATCGACAACGTCCACACCCAGTACGACGACGTCATTTACATCTTCCTCACCGATAACGACGATAACATCCTCTCCCATACCTTTGCCGGGGGCTTTCCCGGCGATCTGCTTGAGGTCAACCAGGACGGCAAAAGCCCGCAACCTCTGCTGCTCAAAAGCGAACGCGGCTTGGTCTACGACTTCCGTTTCGGGGTCTATCTCGGCGACAAGGATCTTGGCGTCGTTCGCCTCGGCCTGTCACGCAACGACATGCACGCGCAGATCCGGCAGCAGCAGGCGATCAGTTTGCTCACCACCCTGGGGGTGGTCTCCATCGGGGTGATCCTCGCCCTATGGTTTTCCCACACCGTCACCCTTCGTCTCAAGCGATTGCGGCAATCGGCGGATGAGATCGTCAAGGGCAACCTCGACATCGAAACCGGCTTTCCCGGCGTGAAGCATTGCTGGCAGATCACTGGCTGCGGCAAAGATAATTGTCCCGCCTATGGGGAGGAAAGACGGCGCTGCTGGCAGGTGTCCGGAACACTCTGCCCGAACTGCCGCGAGAAGGATTCCCTGCCGAAACTCGACTACTGCCGCGATTGTCCGGTGGTTAAACACAGCTCCGGCGACGAGCTGCAAGACCTGGCCGATGCCTTCGACCTTATGGCGGCGACCATTAAAAAGCATATCGAGGAACTCACCGCCCGGGAGAAGACCATCGCCACCCAGCAGGGCCTGCTCAAGACGATCATGAATGTCACCCCCGACTTCATCGCCCTGCAGGACAAGAACCTGCACTATCGATTCGCCGGCAAGGCCTTTTGCGAATACT
>CAYSON010000624.1:0-1594 GCA_964432635.1 uncultured Desulfopila sp. | reverse complement strand
CGGCCATCTCGTCCACTGCCTTATGAAAGGCCTTGATCAAGGATAAAGGTAACCCCTTGGTGACATCGCCGATACCAAGTTTGATGATGTCTCGCTCGGGGTGTTTGGCTTGAAAGGCGGCAACTCTTTTGGCGATGTCGGAGAAGAGATAGGAGGCCTGCAACTTCAGGTAATGCTCGTTTATCGTTATCATTTTAGGGGGTTCTCGGTTGTTTTGTAGTGGAAAGGAGTTATTTTGGTGACGAAGCCTCAATATAATGAAACCACACTCGCTGTCAACCGCCAACTCCCCGCAATAGGGCGATCTGTAAAAAAGGATGGATCTCCATGAACGACACGCAACGCGTACCGATCTGCAGAAAGGATTACCAGGTGTTCGATTACACCATCAACGATCTTGAGCTGACTTTCGAACTCTTCGACGCTCATACCCTGATTACCGCAGAGGCACACTACCAAAGAAACCCTTTGTCGCAGCAACAGAACCCTTCGTTACATCTCTCTGGCGAAAACCTCGAACTCTGCGACATTATCCTCAATGACGTCCCCTTAACGACCGATCGTTATGGGCGTGACGACAAGGGATTGACCATCTTCGCTCCACCTAGGTCATTTAGCCTGCGAATCGTCACGAAAATTTTTCCAGACAGCAATACCTCCCTTGAAGGTCTCTATCGATCAAGTGGTAACTACTGCACCCAGTGCGAGGCTGAGGGTTTTCGCAACATTACCTACTATCCTGATCGGCCGGATGTGATGACCACCTTCACCACCCGTATTGAGGCCGATAAGCGTAGCTGTCCGGTTCTTCTCGCCAATGGCAATCTTTACGCCAGCGGCGACCTCGCGGCTGGGCGCCATTTTGCGGTTTGGCGCGACCCGTTTCCCAAACCCTGCTATCTGTTCGCTCTCGTTGCCGGACAATTGGTGGCAGTAGAAGATGTTTTCGTTACCCGCTCCGGCAGAAATGTCCCACTGAGAATCTATGTTGAGGCACGTAATCAGAGCAAATGCGTTCATGCCATGGATTCCCTGAAAAAGGCTATGCGCTGGGATGAAGAAGTTTATGGGCTGGAGTACGACCTGGATATCTTCATGATTGTCGCCGTCGAAGACTTCAATATGGGGGCTATGGAAAACAAAGGGTTGAATGTCTTCAACGCCAAGTACGTGCTGTCGACCCCGGAATCCGCCACCGACGTCGATTATCTTGGTATAGAAGGAGTGGTGGGCCATGAGTATTTTCATAATTGGACCGGCAACCGCGTCACCTGTCGCGACTGGTTTCAGCTCAGTCTCAAGGAGGGACTAACCGTTTTCCGCGACCAACAGTTTTCCTCTGATATGAATTCTCCAGCGGTGCAGCGTATCGATGACGTACGCCTCCTCAAAAATGTCCAGTTCAAAGAAGATGCTGGCCCCATGGCCCATCCGGTCAGGCCAGACAGCTACATGGAAATCAACAACTTCTATACCGCCACCGTCTATAACAAAGGCGCTGAAGTCATTCGCATGATGCACACCCTGCTCGGCAAAGAAAAATTCCGCCAGGGCATGGATCTCTACTTTCAGCGCCATGACGGACAGGCCGTAA
>CAYSON010000623.1:0-1610 GCA_964432635.1 uncultured Desulfopila sp. | reverse complement strand
CCCGACCACAGCGCCGGGTCCACCGGGCTCCTCGCCAACCGCTATGAGATCCCCAAAGGCAATATTGTCCTTGAGATCACCGAGCAAGAGGCAGTCTCCAACTATATGCTCTTTCGCAAGGCCATCGACCACTACCGCAGCAAGGGCTTCCGCATTGCCATCGACGATTTCGGCGCCGGTTACGGCGGCCTCAAGATGCTGTCGGTGCTCGAGCCGGACTTCGTCAAAATTGACCGCCACTTTTTCAAGGAAAGCCCCAAGTCGAGCATCAACTTCAACCTCATCGACGCCATCGCCACCGCCTGCCACCGCATCGGTATCGAAGTCATCGCCGAGGGCATCGAAACCGAGAAAGACCTGCAGATCTGCAGCGACATCGGCATCGAGCTGGTGCAAGGCTACCTCATCGCCCGACCCGCCGCCGAACTGGTGCGCTTCGAAGATTTGCGGCTGCCCTTACCGACACCGCCGCCCCCTTCGGCCACCACCCTCTTTGACGAGGTGATCTGTGTTGGCGATATCGCCACCTATGTGATGCCCCTCTCCGCCAACGACCGCATTCCCGAGGCCCTCGACCGCTTCAACGACAATCCCCACCTGCTCTGCCTGCCGGTGCTCGACCGCGGCCAACTATGCGGCCTGATCAGCCGCCACCGCTTTATGGAGACCCATATGGTCGGGCGCTTCGGCTATGGTCTGAACCTCAATTTTTACAAAAACATTGTCGACATCCTTGAGGATGATTTCCTCGAGGTGGCGCATTCGCTGTCGGTGGAGGACGTGTCGCGCAAGATCCGCCGGCGAAACCGACTGTCGATCTACGACGACATCTGCGTCACCCGCAGCGGCAAGTACATTGGCACTGTCGCAGTCAGCGCCATCCTCGACGCGGTGACTGAAAACAGCATGATGATGGCCCGCGGCGCCAACCCCCTCACCGGCCTGCCCGGCAACGAGTACATCCAGCGTAAGATCGCTAAGATGCTGTCGCAGTCGCTTCATTTCGATGTTTGTTATATCGATCTTGACAGCTTCAAACCCTTCAACGACCATCATGGCTTCGAGATGGGCGATCGGGTCATCAAAACGGTGGCGGAACTGATGACGGCGGCACTGCATCGTTCTGAGGGGCAGAGCTTCGGTTTCGTCGGACATATCGGCGGTGACGACTTCATCCTGGTCACCCGTCCGAAAAATTCGCTCGCCGTTTGCCAGGAGCTGATCGATCGCTTCGCCGACAAGCTGCCCCTGTTCCACTCCCCGGAAGAGATGCGGGACAAGACTTACTCCAGTCTTGACCGCCAGGGAGTGCGCCGCCAGTTCGACCTGTTGTCACTGTCGATCGGCATCGTCAGCACCGAGATCCACCGCATTGCTTCCTTCGCCGAGGTCTCCTCGATTGCCACCGACCTGAAAAAAAGAGCCAAGGAGATTCCCGGCTCGATCATCGTCCGCGACCGCCGCACCCCGGAACTGGAGAGGAGAAAGCACGAGCGTTAATGAATTGCGAAATCCATTCCTTCCATCCATTTTCCATAGAGCTCAACCCCATGCACCAAGCAACACCATCTCAGCCTATTCGTTCCCAAAGAACCAAGGGCATCGGCATC
>CAYSON010000622.1:0-1613 GCA_964432635.1 uncultured Desulfopila sp. | reverse complement strand
CGACCTGTTGCTGGGGCAAGCCGAGCCCACCAACGCTACAGATGATTGACGGCAGAGACGCCGGTGGTCAATAGCTGAAAGCAAACATCATGGCGACATCTCTACCGCCACTGTCGCTGAAGGTACCATCTTCCGGGGAGCGCAGCGCTGATGAGCTGGTGTCGTACTTGCTGAGGATAGACATCTGCAGATTGTCGGAGAGAGAGATGCCGAGCTTGAAGGCGAGATCGAAGGAGCTCAGTTTGTTGTCGAACGCATTGAGGCTGTAACGGCTGTCGCTTTCATTGTAGTGCATGAGCATCGACAGGGACCAGCGACGGTCGAGCGAGGAGAGTTGGGTGTTGAGGCCGAAGCTGCGTTTCGGCAGGACTTCAAGATTGCCATTGCCACCTTGATCAAAATAGGTGATCGATGGGGTGAGGCTCAGCCAGTCGCTGGCGCGATAGTCCCCGGCAAAGGTCACCCCCTGGCGGGTGGAGCCGAGCAGAGGATCGCCAAGAGTCGCAGTGGCGCAGGTTTCCCCGTCGAGGCTGGAGGCGCTATAGGAAGTGTTACCGGAGCGCTGGTGGAAAGCGCTGAAGCTGAGATCGAAGCCGTCGAAGAGATTGTGGGAAAATGATGCTTCCCGGTACTCGTTGCTGAGGTCATCATCACCCAAGGGTGTGGCCTGGTAGGCCTGGCCCTGGCTGACGAGAGCTTTTTCGGCAACCGAGTCCGGTGCTTTAGTGGTGCTCGAATAAAAACTCAAGGCGCCACCGTCAAACACTTGGGCCTCAACCAGGCTTTCCGAGCCCTTCTCGCCGAGTTCCTCAAGCGAACTCAAGACGTGGTGTCGCTTTGAGCCAACGAAGCGTTTCCGCCAGTACTTATCGCTGAGGCTCGATACCATCACCCCTTCACTGGTGCTGGCATGGATGAATTGGCCGTTGGAAAGATAGACGCCGACATGGTTGATATGTTTCTTCTTCTTGCCGCCCCCGAAAAAGACCAAATCGCCGGTTTGCAGCTCGCGGGTATCGATTTTGTCGAGTTCCTGTGAACGGAACTGGTCGGCCGAACTTTGCGGAAGGTCGATGCCCAACAGGCGATCGTAAATGGTGCGGGCGAATCCGGAGCAATCCATGCCCTTTTTGGTGGTGCCGCCCTTGCGATAGGGGATGCCAAGGTATTCCTTGACTTCCTCGGTAAATCTCCGTTCGTTAAATCCGAACGAGGACAGGAGTGACTCGGTGTGACTCTCCCCAGCCAGGGACAGGGAGGCAGTGATGGCGATGGCGGCACTGCAAAGACAACAAATGAGCCTTTTCTTCAACAGATCGGGACGGATTTGTTTCTGCATTATCCTCTCGTCAGCTTGGTGTTTTCAGTTTTCTCGAAACTGGCGCGGGACAGACTCTTTTTCTTCCGCCGCGCGGATCCTCCGGGGGTGAATCGTTCTTCGCCCCAAAGCATGATTTGATGTTGTGCAAAAGTTGCAAAAGTTGCAAGGATGCGACCAAGAAAGTCGCTCTGCACAAGCACTAAATAAACGATAACGGGGGGGCTTGTCAACTTTGAATTGTTTATTTTGTGTAAAAATAGACAATGAATCCGATGGTCTCAAAATTTAGAAG
>CAYSON010000621.1:1373-1617 GCA_964432635.1 uncultured Desulfopila sp. | reverse complement strand
AAAAGGCCGCTATGTTTGCCAAGGACACGGCCACTACTGTCACGGATCAGGCCGGCCGAGTCGCTCTGGGGCGATCTTGACTCAAGGTAACTTCCCAGTTGACGATTTTCAAGAAAGCAGACATCCTGGCTCTCCAGCCCGCGAAAATCGCTAAAGCCGTGGGCTTCGGCCAGGCGGTAGGTGTCCTCCTTACGCTGTTGGCCTAAGGGGAAGAGGATTGTCGCCAGCTGCTGTTGGTCTAAGC
>CAYSON010000621.1:0-1363 GCA_964432635.1 uncultured Desulfopila sp. | reverse complement strand
CGCTCGGCGACTAGGCGGGCGTAGTGACCGGTGGCCATCTTGTCCATGCCGGCGGCGAGGATTGCTTGTTGAAACATTCCGAATTTGATGCGGTGGTTGCAGACCATGCAGGGGTTCGGGGTTCTTCCGGAAAAGTATTCGCCGGCAAAAGGGGAGAGCACTTCTGTCGTGAAAGCATCACAAAGATCGATGACGCGCAGAACAATGCCCAGCCGATCGGCAATAAAGCGTACCCGTTCTTCCTGGGCGGCGCTGCGCTGATGCGGCAGCCGCATGAAAAATCCCTCGACCCGGTGGCGGGCGGAAAGGATCAGCGCGCAGGCGGTGGAATCGACGCCGCCGCTCATCGCTATGCCGATGGAATACTCTGTCACTCTCGTTGTTGCAATCGTGAGCTGCGTGCTCTATGAAGGGGGTTGCAAACAGGCGAGCGGCAGATAGCCGTCGCCGCTCTGGCATTCAATTCGATGGTCAACCGCGCTCCTGAACAGTGGTCGGGACGCTGTCGACCATAATGTGCTCATACCATACACGACCATGCGCAACAATGAAAGCGGCAAGGCTTGGCGGCCGATCCTGCCCGAGCTTCTCGCCCCGGCCGGCACCTTCGAAAAACTGGTAACCGCCATCCATTACGGTGCCGACGCCGTCTATCTGAGCGGCAAACGTTACGGTCTGCGGGAAAAGGCGGGGAATTTCGACGAGGACCAGCTGGAGGCGGCATTGGGCTATGCCCACAAGCGTGGAGTGAAGGTGTATGTCACCGTCAATATCTTCGCCCATAACGATGATGTCGACAGGTTGCCGTCCTACCTGCTGCGGCTGGAGGCGATGGGAGTCGATGGATTGATCATCGCCGATCCGGGCGTTTTCGCCCTGGCCCGCCGTACCGTGCCGCAATTGCCCCTGCATCTCTCCACTCAAGCCAATGTCACCAACTATATGGCCGCAGAATTTTGGAGGCAACAGGGGGCCAGCCGCCTCAACCTGGCGCGAGAGCTGTCGCTTGACGAACTGCGGACGATACGGGAGAAGTGCACTGGACAGTTGGAGGTATTCGTTCATGGGGCCCTGTGCATTTCCTATTCCGGGCGCTGCCTACTCTCTAGTTACATGACTGGACGCGATGCCAACCGCGGCCACTGTGCCCATCCCTGCCGCTATAAATACGCCCTGGTCGAGGAAACCCGGCCTGGCCAGTTTTTTCCCGTGGAGGAGGATGAGAGGGGTACCTATATTTTTATTTCCAGGGACCTGTGTTTGCTTGAGCAGCTGCCACAACTGCTGACAGTACATATCGATGCCGTGAAGATCGAGGGACGGATGAAGTCGATCTTCTACGTCGGTGGGGAGGTGCGGGGGT
>CAYSON010000620.1:0-1648 GCA_964432635.1 uncultured Desulfopila sp. | reverse complement strand
GATGAAATACCTGATTCTCGTCGGCGACGGCATGGGCGACTACCCGATCGCCGAACTGGGCGGTAAGACGCCGCTGGATGCCGCAGCCACGCCAACCATGGACCGGCTCTGCGCCGCGGGGGAACTCTTCCTCACCAAAACCGTGCCGGACGGCTTCCCCCCGGGCAGCCATGTCGCCAATATGTCGCTGATGGGCTACGACCCAGCCCTTTATTACACCGGCCGGGCACCTCTTGAGGCGGCGGCCATGAATATCTGCCTTGCTCCCGACGAGACCGCCTTCCGTTGCAACCTGGTGACCCTCGACGAGGAGAACGGCCGGGTAACCATGCGCGATTTCTGCTCGGGCCATATCAGTAACGCCGAGGCGCACCAGCTGATCGCCGACCTTGAGGCCCACTGCTCCTCACCGACCTTTCACTTCAAGCCGGGAGTAAGCTATCGCCATCTGGTGGTCTATAAGGGCGAGCATCCCGGCTTTGCCCCGGTGCCGCCCCACGACCATATCGGCAAGGACGTCACCCCTTACTGGCAGGCCTATCGCGCCCACCAGCCGTGGCGGGAACTGCTTGAGCGGACCGGGGCCATCCTCACCGACCACCCGGTCAACCGGGCGCGGCGGGCCGCCGGCAAGAACCCGGCCACTCAGATCTGGCTCTGGGGCGAGGGCAAGATGCCGACGCTGCCGACCCTGGTCGAACGTTTCGGCATCCGCGGGGCGATGATCAGCGCCGTCGACCTACTCAAGGGTTTGGGCGTGGTTGGCGGCCTTGCGGTAATCAACGTCCCCGGAGCCACCGGTTACATCGACACCAACTATGAGGGCAAGGCCGAGGCGGCCTGCCGGGCTCTTGAGGCAGGCGACTTTGTCTTCGTCCACCTCGAGGCCCCGGACGAAGCCGGTCACCAGGGGTCGCTTTCCGACAAGCTCACTGCCATCGAAGACTTCGACCGGCGCATCGTCGCCCCCATCGTCGCCGACCTGACCCGCCGCAACGAGGCTTTTCGGGTGGTGGTCACCATGGACCATTTCACCCCGCTGTCCCTGCGCACCCATGTTGCCGACCCGGTGCCGACCCTGCTCTACGACTCGCGTCAATTGCGCCCTGGGTCGGGCCTTGCCTTCAACGAAGAAAACGGCCGCCGCCACGACGCCGCCACCGGCATCAGGCTGGATGCCGGTCACCAACTGGTGGAAAAACTCCTGCAACATGACTAACGAAAGGATCTTTAGCAGTACCGTGCGCGTCCTCTATGGCGACACCGACGCCGGAGGAGTGGTGTATAACGCCAACTACCTCCGCTACTTCGAAATCGGCCGCACCGAGCTGATGCGGGAGTGGGTGAGCTCCTACAAGGAGATCGAAAAACTCGGTCTGGTGCTGCCAGTGATCGAATGCCATAGCCGTTTTAAGTCCCCGGCCTTCTACGACGACCTGCTAACCATCGAGACCACGGTGGCCGAGGTCAGCAGCCTCAAGTGCCGCTTCAACTACCGTATCATCAGGCGCGAAGAGGACAAACAGCGACTGCTGGTCAAAGGCTATACGGTGCATGCGGCCGTCACCCGCGACGGTCGCCTCACCCGTCTCCCCCAGGAAATCACTGCCAAAATTACCCGACACGCACCCCCTGCCACGACAACAGC
>CAYSON010000619.1:0-1649 GCA_964432635.1 uncultured Desulfopila sp. | reverse complement strand
CAGCACCGGAATCGAATGTTTGCCGTAATTCTCCTGGTAAAAAGCGGTCTCGTGCAGGGCCCGCTCGATGGAGATGGTCGGCTCGGTGGTGACGCTCAAGTGTCGCAGCCTCTGTATGCGCGCGTTCATCCCCGGGTGATCGGCGCCGTCGTGGGATCCGTAGAAATTTCCTTCACAGAAAGGCCCCCGCTCGGGGGCGGTACCGCAGCTCTTTATCTGTTCAAACATAGCTCTCTCCTGCAGATATGGTGACTACGCCACAGGGTCAGCATCATGGCTGCCTGCGGCAAAACGATGAAAAACAACGAAAAGGCGAGAACGCCGAGCATCCCGAACCGTCGGCCGGGGAGAAGGCGGGGAGAGGAAGAACTACTGATAGAGCATGCGGCAGTTATAGAGACATCTATAACTCTTCAGCAAAGTGGAAAAGACTCCGTTAGCAAGCATGATCAATCCACCACAGAGAAGGTTAGACCCGACCCGTGTGCGACCGGTATCTTCAAAAAAGAGCGGGACCCACACCAGATGATGAGAAACATTATCACATAACGATAGGCTTGTCATCCCCAATTTTTTACTCGAAGCGACTGACAAGCTCCACGTAAAATCTCATCCGCTCACGGGTAAAGATAATGTTCCGGCAGGCGAGGTAGGTCTCCACAAATCTTTTGATAAAACAAGGGAATGAGCACGAACCATTCAAGCCGCTGGTCAAAGCGGACGGCGACTCCTTCCACAGAGCTGCGAATGATCCTGCTGCTAATGCCTTCAACGTTCAAGCGGCTATGGTCACCCTGGAAAATGATGTGCAGAGAGCAGCTGGTGCCCACTGGTAAGGGACTTTCCAAGACACCGTAACAGCCGGTTATGCTCACGTTGTACAGACGTCCTGAGACGACAAGGTCCCCCCCGACTGTCCGACATACAAACGGCGAGACGAATGGCAAACGATACGATGACCTGCGTTCCTCAAATGGTGATTTTTTCATAAGCATCTCTTCTTCGGCAGGCGCCGCCCCAGCGAGCCCCTGGCCATCTCCTCCTTGAGCGTCACGGCAGTTGTGAGATTTTTCCTTTAGCACCTTTTCCATTATCGTGAATGGCACAACAATGTCAAGGTGGAGACAATGCGGCTAATCTTTATTATTCTGTCAAAAACTCTCCGCTGCATCACGCCACCTCTCGGTGCTAACCTTTGGCAACACTGTTTCCCTGGGTTTGCACCTGCACCGCCAGTAACCAGTCCGACGCCTTGCCATGGCGTGCCCACTTCTTGGTGACGGCATAAGTAATATCAAAAGGTTATCTTCACAATCCCATCTTTTATCACTGCTCCAACCATCCGGCACCGACTTTGCTATCGCCCTAGTCCAGGCAAGAGGCCTGGGCTGGCTTGGCAGCCCTCCCTTCTTTTTCACTCATCAAGGAGGTCGCCCGCTCCGGAACGATATCCGGCAAGGAACACACTCTCCTTTCTAGGAGAAAATGGCCATCCGCTGCTTCAGGGGTTCTCCAGCGACCCCGTGACCACGGCAGGCCAAACAATTTGGCGAGAGCTGCCAAGAGCCCTCGCCGCCGATTATAGGCACCTTCCCGAATCAACCCGGTAATATACAATGGTTCTCTACCACAAGGCCATAAATTTTATT
>CAYSON010000618.1:0-1652 GCA_964432635.1 uncultured Desulfopila sp. | reverse complement strand
CACCGGCCTCACCGGAGGCAGCGTCCCGGTACAGGGTGGCTGCGTGATGATCAACACCGAAAAGCTCACCTCTATTCATCGCACCCAATGGGAGGACTTCTCCCACCTCGGCCAAGGGGTCAAGGTTCCGGTGTTGCAGGTCGAGGCCGGGGTGGTCACCGCCGACGCCATGGCCCACGCGGTACGGGAAAACCTGGTCTTCGCCACCGACCCGACCAGTGCCTGGGCCTCGACCATCGGCGGCAACATCGCCGAAAACGCCGGCGGCAAGACTGCCGTCCTCTGGGGCACGGCCATCGACAATATTCTCTCCTACAACATCGCCATGCCCGGTAAGGGGCTGCTTACGGTGCAGCGCGTCGACCATCCGATGCGCAAGATCCAGCCGGAGGACCTGGTCCATTTCCAGGTTCTCGACAAGAGCGGAAAGCTGCTGCGCGAGGTGCGCCTCAAGGGCACGGAGATCCGCAAAAAAGGGCTATGGAAGGATATCACCAACAAGGCCCTGAGCGGCCTGCCCGGCTTTCAAAAGGAGGGCTGCGACGGCATCATCACCTCCGGTCGCTTCGTCCTCTACCAGGCCTATGAAAAAAAGATGACCTTCTGTCTCGAATTCTACGGGAAAGACATGGACGAGGCCAGCCGGGTCATCGTCGAAATCTCCGAGGAGTTCAAGAATGATGGCGAAGAGGCCCTGATGGCCCTGGAACACTTCGACGAGGAGTACATCCGGGCAATTAAATACAAGTTCAAGGCGGCACGCAGCGAACATCCCAAGGCGGTGCTGCTCATCGATATGGTCGGCCACAACAGCGCCCAGGTGCTGCGCGGCAAGGACCGGCTGGTCACCCTGCTCGCCCCTTACCAGAACACCGAGCTGTTCATCGCCCAGGACGAGGACGAGGCGGTGCGTTTCTGGCGCGACCGCAAGCGTCTCGGGGCCATCGCCGCCCGCACCAACGCCTTCAAGCTCAACGAGGATATCGTCCTGCCATTGCCGGCCCTGGCGGAATTCGCCCGCTACGTCGATGCCTACAACATGGGCGAGGATATCCACAACACCATGCAGGCCATCCACCGCATCTCCGACTATCTGCAGACCGCCGAACCGATCGAGGACCCCGACTGGCTCGAGGCCAAGATTCCCAAGGCCGACGAACTGTGTCGCGACGCCCTCGAGCGCCTGCGCCTGCGCCCTAAGGAGGAGGTACGACAAGGTGAGGACATCAAAAAACTGTTGGCCGACCTGCTCGAACTGCTCAGCGGCTACAGCAAGGTCAGCAGCGAGATCGAGGCCATCTATGGTGAGGTGCGGGCGCGGCGCATCGTTATCGCCACCCATATGCACGCCGGCGATGGCAACATTCACGTCAACATCCCGGTCTTCTCCAACGATCGGGCGATGATGAAACGCGCCGAAAAGACCGCCGAAGACATCATGACCAAAGCGGTGCAGCTGGGCGGCGTGGTCAGCGGCGAGCACGGCATCGGTATCACCAAGATGAAGTTTCTTGACCGTGAGCGGCTTGAGGAGCTGCGCCTCTATCGCCGCGACGTCGATCCCCGGGGGATCATGAATCCGGGGATGCTGAGCGATCCGGCGATCATCGACAAGGTCTACACCCCCTCCTTCAACCTCCTCGAACTGGAGG
>CAYSON010000617.1:0-1667 GCA_964432635.1 uncultured Desulfopila sp. | reverse complement strand
TGCCGGTGGCTGCCGGGGCTTTTGTCGGCGAGCATTCCTTTTCTACCAACGACCTGCCCATTGCCGCAGGACGTCCCGATGATGTTGATCTACAAAAAGCTGAGGCCTTTGGTCTTGCCGTCAGGGAAATCCTCACCAGGCGCGGAGTTCCGGCAGCGCCCGGCGCTCTGGCCATTCCCGGCCGTTTTCCCTACGAGGGCGGAGCAAAAGCAATGTTGGTAGCTCCGGCGACCACGGAAGACCGCTGCACCCTCTGTGGTGTCTGTGCCGAAGTGTGTCCGACTGCGTCGATCGTTGTCGGGGAACGGGTGGTAACGACTGTCGAGCTCTGCATTCGCTGTTGTGCCTGCATCAAGAGTTGCCCGGAAGAGGCGAGAGGGTGGGAGGACCCGATGATGCTGAAAATCACTCAGTGGCTCCACGAAAATTGTGGCCAGCGCAAGGAGCCACAGTTTTTCGGGTTGGGGTAGCGCGATAGGGATATGGCGGCAAAGGATCTTTTCTGCGGCAGGGTGGCATTGCCAGTAACGTTCGTCAGGGATTGGCGCGCCAGGGCTTGGCGAATATCGCTCACCCTGTTCCTTTTCTATATAGCCGGCGGCTGTGCCTACGTGGAAAGCAGCGTCAAACAAGCCGGCATCCTGCAACGTTTTCGTGAAGCCCCCAGTCAGAAACTCTACAAACATATGCTCAATAGCCCTACCTTCTTCGTTTTCGGCAAGATCGAGAATGGACGTGGGCTCAATCCGCAGGCCTTGGCGCTGCTCGCCTTCTCCGACCAGCATCAGCAGCAGGAAATCGTTGATATCAGCCATTGCGCCCGGCTTGACAGCTACTATGGGTTGAACCTGCCGTCGGGTACATACCAGCTGGTGGCGGTCAGCGACCTTAATCGCGACGGATTTTACGAGGCCGGTGAAGTGGTTGGAAGGCGCTCGCTGACTCTCGACCCACTGGTGCAGCCGGGGAAGGTCTTAGGCGAGTACCATATCGATCTGGGAGAGCCCATGTCCCGCAGCCCAGCCGGAGAGAGGTTTCGGGTGCCGGCGCGGAAGAGCGCTCCGCTTGCCGAATCGCTCTTCTTTCCGCAGGGGTCGATCAGGTCGCTCGGCGATGAGCTTTTCTCGCCGCGCATGGCCAGACTGGGCATGTACGAACCGGCTGCCTTCATGGAAGAGGCGCCGATGATGTTCTATGCCCTTGAAGAGGATCTTGGCTACAAAATACCGGTGGTCTTTGTCCACGGCATCGACGGCAGTCCCCGCGACTTTGCCACCATTCTGGCCCGTCTCGACCGCCAACGCTATAAGCCCTGGTTCTTTTTCTATCCTTCCGGCAACGATCTTGGCCAGTTGGGTGAGATGTTCTATAAGATCTTCCTTTCTGGTAAGACATTTTCCCTAGGCCCCTCGGAGATGGTCATTGTCGCACACAGCATGGGTGGTCTGGTAGTGCGCGAGGCCTTCAACCACTTGGAGGGAGGTGAGGGGGAAAATCGGGTGGGGAGGCTGTTGACACTGGCCAGTCCTCTGGGAGGTCATCCGGCGGCTGCCAGGGCATCGCAGGGGCCGGTGGTCATTCCATCATGGCGGGATGTCGATCCGGCAAGTCCATTCATGCGCGACCTGCGTCGGCGCAAGTTGCCAGCTGGGCTTGAATACCATCTG
>CAYSON010000616.1:0-1682 GCA_964432635.1 uncultured Desulfopila sp. | reverse complement strand
CTGCATGAAAATTAAGAAACTCTATCCGGTGCACCCCCATCTGCAGACCATTCACGGGCGCCGCTGTTATGCCTCACTGCGACTTCTGCCCGAGGTACCAGATGTCGGCGTTTTTGCCGTCAACTCGCAGCGAACAGTGGAAATCTTCAAAGAATTTTGCGAGATGGGTGGAAAGGGGGCGATCATCTTCAGCGACGGCTTTGCCGAGATGGGACGGGCAGACCTGGAACAGCAGCTGGTCGAGATCAGCGAGAAACACCGGGTCGCCTTTATCGGCCCCAATTGCATGGGGGTGATCAACACTTTTACCGGGCTCAATACCAACTATATCCCGGAACAGCGCTCGGTACCGGCGGCCACCCCCAATTGCGTCGGGGTTATTTCGCAAAGTGGCGGCATTGGCCTCGAGTTGCTTGAGATGTTCAGCGCCGATAACCAAAATCTCGGCAAGTGGGTATCGATCGGCAACGCCGCCAGCGTCGGCGTACCTGAATTGCTGGCGCATATGGGTGAGGACCCCAAGATCAAAATCATCGCCATCTATCTGGAAGGGGTTGCCGACGGGTTAAAACTGATGAAGGTCGGCCGCGAGGTCGCCCGGAAAAAGCCCATCCTCATCATCAAGGGAGGCAGTGGCGGCGGCGCCGAGGCCACTCTGTCACATACTGCCTCGCTTGCCGGCAGCCACCAGGCCTTCAAGGCCTGCTGTGATCAGGCCGGTTTTTACCTGGTGGAGGAACTCACCGAGGACCCGAAGATCATGGTCAACGTGCTCTCCATCCTCACCAGCCAACCCAAGACCACCGGCAATCGTATCGCTGTGGTCAGCGTCGGCGGCGGCGCCGGCATCCTCCTTGCCGATCAGGTCACCGAGGAGGGCATGCAGCTAGCGGATTTCGCCCCGGAGACCAAGCGGCGCATGAAGGCCTTGCTCGAAAAGACCCTCAAACCGGAACAGCAGGTGGTCAAAGACACCATCCTCCGCAACGTCGGTAACAACCCCATCGATCTCTTCGGCAACTGCGACGACGACCGTCTGCTGGAATCGATCCGCATCATCGATCAGGATCCTCATACCGATGTCATCGTCGCCGCCATTTATCTGCAGGTGCCGCTGCTTTCCGAGTATCTGCCGGAGCGTTTGGTGGAACTCAAAGAGGAACTGAGCAAACCGTTGATCATCTCGCCGCGTGGCTTTTCCTCCTACGTTGGCCGCTGCCGCGCCTATATGGCCGGCCGCAAGCTGCACACCTACACAGTGCCGATGATGAAGCCGCTCAGTATCGCCATCAGGGTGTGGCAGAAGTACAACCGCTCCTTTCTTGAATAGAGCCCTTGCCGACCTTTATGCTCTCGTCTCAGGCGACGCTCAAGTGCCTGGCGCCACGTGCGGTTGAGGAACAATGGGCTTTGAAGTTGTCGATTCTGGCAGCTTATTTCCCCTGGGGAAAGCTCCGGTTTTGTAAGGGGATGCTTGCGGTCTCAGACGCCTAACATCATCGGCCGGGGTCAATGATTTGTCTTTTCAACATCGCCCAGGTTCGTATATTCTTTGGGAAGGTAAAGTCGGCGGTTGCTCCATTTCTGAACAGTTCTATGTTGTTGGGCGACTGTAGCCTCTCAGGAATACCCCCATGCTGCTGGGGCGGCTCTACGGTTTCGGCAAGATCGGCATCCTGACC
>CAYSON010000615.1:0-1684 GCA_964432635.1 uncultured Desulfopila sp. | reverse complement strand
ACGGAAGGTCAGATTTTTGTTGTCGATCTTGACGTTGGAATCTGCCGCTTTCTGGAAGAAATTGGTGAACAGGCTGATCCCCTGCTTGATCTTGTAGGAGTAGTAAAGGGTCGAGGCGAGGAGAAAGATGACGGAAAGGGCGAACGAGACAATAAAGGTACGCTCGTTCTTGAAGGCGATGCGCTGGTAGGTCTCGGTCTCGTAAACGATGGCCTGCTCCATGCCGTCCATATTCATGGTCGTGCCCACCACCCAACCCCAGTTGTCAAGCCCAACGATATAGGCCAGTTTCTGGTGCATGGTGTCGCCACCGCTTGAGGTATAGTGGACATATCCGGTTTTTTTCAGGCCGGCTTCGAGAAAGGCCTTTCCGTACTCGAAGCCATTGCTGTCAACCAGATCGCGCACCGACCGGCCGATGAGGCGCTGATCTTGGTGACCGATGATGGTGCCGTCGGCCCGCAAAGAGAAGACCTCGCCATCGGCGGCGAAACGGATCCCCTGGATGCGCGTCAAGACCTCGCGCTGCAGGTTTTCCTCAAGCTCGTTGCTGTAGATGGCGGCACCGATGAACCAGTCAAGGGGTTGAAAATACTTGACGAAGGCGATGTTCGACAGTTCCTCCTCCACGAACATCGGCTTGGTCAGTTTATACCGTAGCAATCCGGCTTCTCGGTCGCGAATGATGGTCTGGATGACGCCGAGCAGGTCGTGGCCGGCAAACTGCTCAAACTGCTGCCCGGTCCTCCCCTCGAAAAGAGGTTCGTCGGCGAAGAGATCAATCACGCCGGCATCAACCCGGCCGAGAAAATAGTAGCCGCGGCCGTTGTTCCAACGCATCGGCCGCAGCAATTCGCTGACCATGGAGCGCAATTCTTCCGGACTCTTATTGTCCTTATAGAGTTGGTAGTTATGCGAGGCGATGGTGTAGGCGGCCTGGACGCGATCGCGGATATCAGCCTCGACGCGAAGATCGTTCTGTTCCTGAAGATGGAGAATCAGCCCCACCACCTTGTCGGATTCCTCCTTGAGGCGGCTTTCGTACTGGTGCTTGTAATTGGTCTTGATGACCTCGACACTCTCCTGGTAGGCTTGATACTCGTTAACCGCCCAGAAGCTGCCGATAAAGGTGGCCAATGAGGTGATGACCACCAGGGAGGCGTAAAAAGGCGCTGCCGAGAGGGTGATCTTGCTGAACATTGTCCGTTTTGCGGGAGTGCGTGGCAACGTCATTCCCCCGGTTCGATGGTACGTACACTCGGGTAGATGGAGGTCAGGTAGACCGCATCCAAACCTTGGTGATCCTTGGGGCCAAAGCGCAGGACCAAACCGCCGAGATCGAAGCTTCCAATCTCCTCCATGGCGGCGAGGAACTTTTCACGGGTCAACTCGCCCTCGACCGCCTCGGCAATGGCACCGAAGAGCTTACCGCTGATAAAACCCTCAAGGGAGATAAGGCTGATTGGCGAGTCGTGCTGATACTTGCCCATGGCCCGCTTGTATTCACGCACCAGTTCAATGTCGGTTTCATGGGGATAGGGCACCACCTGGGAAACCATCACATCCTGGCCGTAGCCTCCAAGCACCTGGCGCAGACTCTCCGTACCGACAAAGCTGATGTTGCAGAATTTGATCTTGCCGCCTACCTTGATCTTGCTCAGTTTGATGAATTCGGCGCAGGCAG
>CAYSON010000614.1:0-1715 GCA_964432635.1 uncultured Desulfopila sp. | reverse complement strand
GCTTCTCTGTCTTGCCGGCTGCACCGGCCAACAACGGCCCGAGACCTCCGGCGGTGCCCCGCCCGAATCAGGATCGGCGGACTATCTCGCCAAGGTCAAACCAATTCTTGATGCGCGTTGCGTGGTCTGCCACAGCTGCTACAACTCGCCCTGCCAGCTCAAGCTCGATTCCCACGAAGGAGTTGATCGAGGCGGTAGGAAGGAGAAGGTCTACAACTCCAAACGATTGTGGACCATGGAGCCGAGCCGGCTTTTCACGGATTACCAGACCACGGAAGATTGGCGAAAGCATGGCTTTCACAGTGTGGCTGAGTCGAAGGAGGAGGATGCCAGCGACTCGATCATGATGAAGCTTCTCCAGCAGAAGAAGCAGATCGGCTCAAGTGTTTGCTCCGATGACGTCAATGCTCCATGCAACTCCTTTAAACCGGAGTCGGACACTCTGACCTGCGCCGCCACCACCAGCCAGGTGGACGACTATCTTGCCAAACACCCCAACCGTGGCATGCCTTATGGCTTTCCGCCGCTGAGTGAGTCGGAGTTCGCGATGATCAGCACCTGGCTTAAGGACGGCGCCAGGGGGCCGACGGCAGAGCAGAGGAAGCAGCGTGAGGCTATAGTCGAAGGTGACAAAAGCAAGGTGAAAGACTGGGAGGAGTTCTTCAATAAATCCTCGCCAGACCCTGTGCTGCACTCCAAGTATCGGATGACCGCCCGCTACCTCTACGAGCACCTGTTTCTTGCCCATATCATCTTTCGCCCGGAGAGCTGTGAAACGGTGGATGCAGAGGGCTGCGGGGTCTATGAGCTGGTGCGCTCACGAACAAAGGAAGGACCTGTCGACGTGATCGCCACGGTCCGGCCCTATGATGATCCCGAGACCGACCAGTTTTACTACCGGTTCCGCCGCATCCATTCGACCATCGTCTTCAAGACCCATATGGTCTTTGAATTCAATGACGCCAAGATGGCGCGGTTCAAAGAGCTGTTTTACGACACGGCGTGGGAGGAAACCCCGCACTGGATTGGTTTTGAAGGGAAAAAAAGTGCCAACCCCTTTGAGGCCTTTGCGCAGATTCCGGCAAAGTCGCGCTACCAGTTTCTGCTCGATAACAACTATTTCATCATCCAGTCCTTCATCCATGGCCCGGTGTGCAAGGGGCAGGTGGCACTCAACGTGGTCCAGGACAACTTTTGGCTGTTTTTCCTTGATCCCGAGTATGATTTGACCGTCCGGAATAAAAACTTTCTGATAGATAATCAAGAACATGTCACCATCCCCACCGAGCAGGGAAACTACTTCAGCCACTTCACGTTCATCATTATGTTGAAAATTAAAAAATATCGCGATCTTGGCTATGCCTATCTCAAGGCGCGCCAGCAGCTTTATTCTCACAGCTATGAAGAGAAAGGCATCGGGCCCTTGCCGCAGAAGGCGATCTGGGCCGGAAACAGCAGGCAGGACAGCCCGGCACTTACCGTATTCCGCCATTTTGACAGTGGCACGGTGCATAAAGGGCTGCTCGGTGATTTGCCCAAGACCATGTGGGTCATGGACTTTCCGGTAATGGAACGAATTTATTACGCCTTGGTCGCCGGTTTCGATGTCTATGGCACCAAGGGCCATCAGGCGTCGGTCCGGCTCTATATGGACAACCTGCGCCAGGAAGGGGAGACCTTCTTTCTTGATTTCCTGCCCAAGAAGGCCCGACGCA
>CAYSON010000613.1:0-1715 GCA_964432635.1 uncultured Desulfopila sp. | reverse complement strand
GATGGCGGAGCCATTCGCAGTTTTGTCCTCAAGGAGCATAAGGAGACGCACGCTTCTGATTCCAAGGGGATGCAACTGGTCAAGACCGATGTCGCCCAAGGCGCACCGCTGCAATTCTCCTGGGGGACCTTGGTGGGAACGCAGTTGCTTTATGGCAGCGAAGTGGAAAGCATCAAGCTCTCCGCGGGCGACAACAAGAAGGAACTGCGTCTGGCGGCCCGGACCTCCAGTGGTCTGGTGATCGAACGGGTCTTCGGCTTCGCCAACGACAGCTACCTTATCGATTTCAAGGTGACGGTTAAAAACACCACCGAGGGAGTGCTGCAAGGCACACCGCAGATGCACCTCGTCGGCAAACAGTTTCTCGGGGTTGACAGTCCCGCTGAGGGTTTTCTCTTTGCCGGGCCGGCGAGCTATATCAGTGGTCAGCTGCATGAAGTTCCCGCCGATGACTTTAAGGCAGGTCCCAAGACCCTGCAAGGCGCCATCGATTGGGCCGGGTATGTCAGCAACTATTTTCTCTGCGGCTTGATTCCCCTCGAAGGTTCAGCAGCCTCTTTTACCATGCAGGGTAACAACGACCTCACCAGAATGCAGTTGGCCGGCAATCTTGATTCGCTTCAACCTGGTGCCGAGAAAGAATACAAGTACCTGGTATTTTTTGGCCCGAAAAAATTGACCATGCTCAAGGAACTCGGCTATAACCTCGACAAGTCTCTCGATTTCGGCTGGTTTGACATTCTCGCCAAACCGACCCTGTGGCTGCTCAACTGGTTCTACACCTATTTCCATAACTACGGTGTCGCTATCATCCTGGTGACCATCGTCTTCAAAGCAGTCTTCTGGCCGATTTCCCAAAAGGGCATGAAGTCGATGAAGAACATGCAGAAGCTGCAACCGAAGATGGCCAAGATCAAGGAAAAGTACAAGGGCGATCCGGCCAAGATGAATCAGGAGGTGATGAGCCTCTATAAGACCTACAAGGTCAACCCCCTCGGCGGTTGTCTGCCGATGGTGCTGCAGATTCCGGTGTTCTTCGCCCTCTACAAGGTGCTGCTGATGGGCATCGAACTGCGCCATGCCCCGTTCATGCTGTGGATCACCGATCTCGCCGCGCCCGACCGCTTGTGGCTCGGTTTCGACATCCCCTATCTCGGCGGTTTGCCGGTGATGACCCTGCTCATGGGGGCGTCGATGTTCTATCAACAGAAGTTGACGCCGACCACCGCCGACCCGACTCAGGCCAAGATCATGATGTTCCTGCCGGTGATCTTTACCTTTATGTTTCTCAATTTTGCCTCCGGCCTGGTGCTCTACTGGTTTGTCAACAACCTGCTCTCCATTCTCCAGCAGGTGTTGATCAACCGGGAAAGTAAGAAAAATATCGTCGCCGCCTAAAGGACGGCGCGACCTTCCGACACGGGAAATTATCAGCGATGCGTAGCAAAAGGAAAACAATGTCCTCCGATACCACTGACTATTTCGGGAAAGATGTCGCCGAGGCCATCAAGAAGGCCTGCGAGACCCTCGGCGTGTCGCAAGAAAATCTTGATATCAAGGTGATTGACACCGGGTCGACCGGGATCTTCGGCCTGATCAGGAAAAAGGCTCATATTCGTGCACAGGTCAAGACCAAGCCCGAGGTAGCGGAGGAGGCAAGTGTTGCCGAGGTGGTCGAGGTCCTTCCGAAGCCCGGTGATGAAGCTTGATCTTGC
>CAYSON010000612.1:0-1720 GCA_964432635.1 uncultured Desulfopila sp. | reverse complement strand
AGTCGAGGGGCTTGCTGTCGCTGGCGGTTGGGTGGTCCATGGGAAAACTCCTCTCTGGCAATCGTTGCTGAAAGTTAGAAATATTTGCCGACCTCGAGAAGGCGGGAGACCACCTTCTCTTTGCCGAGGGTGACGACGATATCAAACATCGACGGGCCAGCCAATTGCCCGGTGGTCAGGGTGCGCATGGCATTGATAAGAACGCCCGGTTTGATTGCCAGCTCGTCCGCCAAGTCACGCGCCGTTTGCTCGGTGGACTCGAGGGTGAACTGGTCGAGGTGATGGTAGCGGTCGGCCAGCATCGGCAGCCAGCGGGTCAGTTCCGGAAATTTCAAAACATTTTTCTCAAGAGGTTTGCTGTCGACCTGAAAATCATCGGCGAAATAGGCCCGGCCAAGAGAGGTGAAATCCTTGAGGGTGTGGAAGCGGTCGCGAATCATATCGACGGTGCTGAGGTACCACTGGCGACGCTCGCCGTTGTAGCTGTCGTTCCAAAGACCTGCGGCGATCAATTCCAGGCGCACCAGGTCCCCCAGCTCTTCGATGGGCATGGTGCGGAGGTAGTGTTCGTTGAAAAAGATGATTTTGGGATCGGTGAAGAACTTCGGGTCGTCCTTCTTGTAGTTGAAAATGGCACTCGACTTGTTGATGCGTTCGAGGCTGAAGTGGCGAATCAGTTCTTCCTTGGAAAAGATTTCCTGGTCGTTGCCGGCGGACCAGCCGAGCAGGGCGAGATAGTTCATAAAGGCCCAGGGAAGAAAACCGTGGTCGCGATAGAATTGTACGGCAACGATTTCGCCATGGCTGCGCTTGGAGATCTTCGCCTTCTTGGTGTCAAGGGTCAGCGGCATATGGGCAAAAACTGGCCTCGGCACGCCTAGCGCCTCGTAGAGCAGGACCTGTTTGAGGGTGTTGGTCATATGGTCCTGGCCGCGTATGATGTGGGTGATGCGGTCGCGGATGTCGTCGACGACATTGCACAGCAGGTAAAGCGGTTTGCCGTTGGAGCGGACAATGACGAAGTCGTCGATCTCGCTGTAGGCCGATTCGATGCGGCCAAGAATCTTGTCGTCGTAGCCGAGAAGGCCGGAGCGATCAGGGACCTTGAAGCGAACAACAGCGGCGATGCCGGCAGCCTCTTTTTTCGCCACCTCTGTCGGGGACAGGCTGCGGCAGGTGCGGTCGTAGCCCAAGGGTTTCTTGGCGGCCAGGGCCACTTCCCGTTTTTTGTCCAATTCCTCTTTGCTGCAAAAACATTTATAGGCGTTGCCGGAGGTTAAGAGCCTGGTGGATGCATCAATATGGTCGGCCTCATGGGCGGTCTGGAAATAGGGGCCTTCGTCGAAGTCTATGCCCAGCCATGCAAGTCCCTCAAGGATACCGTCGATCGACGCGGCGGTGGAACGATCGGTATCGGTGTCCTCGATACGCAGAATCAGCTTGCCGCCGGTCTGCTTGGCGTAGAGCCAATTGTACAAGGCCGTTCTTGCCCCGCCGATATGAAGATAACCGGTGGGGCTGGGGGGAAAACGCAAGCGCGTTTCACTCATGATGCACTCCTTTTAACACTTCTTTAGTACGTTCGCGGCCGTGTGCGGCAAACGGAATGTGGTCGAGGTCTATGTCTCTGGTGGGGGGCCTTGTTTGATTCTCTCCAGCCTTTTGCGGATACGAAACGGCGTTTGCTGGCCTCGAGGGAGGCAGTGTGGCAGCAAGTGCT
>CAYSON010000611.1:0-1751 GCA_964432635.1 uncultured Desulfopila sp. | reverse complement strand
GCCCACCGGTACCTGCTGCGCCTGATAGAGAAGAATATCGGCGGCCATCAGCACCGGATAGGCAAAGAGCCCCTGGTTGGCGGCAAGGCCCCTGGCAATCTTGTCTTTGTAGGAGTGGCAGCGCTCTATCAACCCCATGGGGGCGATGGTCGACAGCACCCAGGTCAGTTCACACACCTCGGGAACATCGGACTGTACCCAGAAGATGCACTTGTCGGGATCAAGGCCCAAGGCAAGAAAGTCGGCGGCAGCCTCGAGGGTTCCCTGGGCAAGACGATCGCGCTCGCGCACCGAGGTGAGGGCATGGAGATCGACCAGGAAGACGTAGAGCTCGGAACTCTCCATCTGGGCAATCATGGTTTGCATCATGCCGAAGTAATTACCGATATGAAGCTGTCCGGAGGGTTGGATACCAGAGAGGATGCGCATAGTATTTCCACGGGTTGAAAAAGCGTTTCAAGGGGCGTCAGGTTGAGTGCGCTACCATACCGCAATACAAAAAAAAAGGGGAGTAGGAATACCGCTCCCTACTCCCCCGCCTGTCTTAACCGGTACTATCGAATCTTACTTGACCTCTTCGAAGTCGGCATCGACGACGTTATCGTCATCCTTTTTCTTGCTCTTGGCGTCGCCGGAGGCTCCACCGCCTGCGCCGTCCGGATTCTCCTTGGCCGCCTGCTGGTACATGAGTTCCGCCAATTTATGGGAAGCCTGGGTCAGGGCCTCGACGGCGGCACGGATCTTGTCGACATCATCGCTGTCCTTGAGGCTTTTGACGTTGGCGATCTCTTTCTCGACACTCTCCTTGGTGGCGGCGTCGACCTTGTCGCCGAGGTCCTTGAGGCTCTTTTCGGTGGCATGGACCATGGCGTCGGCCTGATTGCGGGTCTCGACCAGTTCCCTGCGACGCTTGTCTTCCTCCGCGTGCAGCTCGGCATCCTTGGTCATTCGCTCGATCTCCTCCTTGGAGAGCCCGGAAGAGGCGGTGATGCGAATCGACTGCTCCTTACCGGTGCCTAGATCCTTGGCGGGGACACTGAGAATGCCGTTGGCGTCGAGGTCGAAGGTCACCTCGATCTGCGGTACCCCACGTGGCGCCGGGGGAATGTCGGAGAGCTCGAAGCGGCCGATGGCCTTGTTATCCGCCGCCATTTCCCGCTCGCCCTGGAGGACATGAATCGACACCGCCGGCTGATTGTCGGCGGCAGTTGAGAAAACCTGGCTCTTTTTGGTGGGCACGGTGGTGTTCTTTTCGATCAGCTTGGTGGTCACCCCACCAAGGGTCTCGATACCAAGGGACAAGGGAGTAACATCAAGCAGCAGCACATCCTTGACATCGCCCTGGAGCACCCCGCCCTGTATGGCGGCACCGATGGCCACTACTTCGTCGGGATTGACACCCTTGTGTGGTTCCTTGCCGAAGATATCCTTGACCTTCTGCTGCACCATGGGCATGCGGGTCATGCCGCCGACGAGGATGACCTCGTCAATCTCCGCGGCCGATAGCCCGGCATCTTTCAGGGCGGTACGACAGGGACCAACAGTGCGCTCCACCAGGTCCTCCACCAGGCTCTCCAGCTTGGCGCGGCTCAGCTTGAGATTGAGGTGTTTGGGCCCGGAGGCATCGGCGGTGATAAAGGGAAGATTGATGTCGGTTGACACGGTGGTCGACAGCTCCATCTTGGCCTTCTCCGCTTCTTCCTTGAGGCGCTGCAGGGCCATCTTGTCCTTACGCAGGTCAATGCCCTGCT
>CAYSON010000610.1:0-1752 GCA_964432635.1 uncultured Desulfopila sp. | reverse complement strand
ATCGAGTCCCGATCACCCGCGGACATTGAATGCAGTGGGGGGATCCATCTTTACGCTGTACCTATCTTCTCCGCCGGTGAGGTCATTGGTGCCATCAACTTCGGATACGGAGACCCCCCCAAGGATGCTGCAACGCTGAGATCACTGGCCGAGGCCTACGCAGTGGATCCAAAGAAGTTGGCTCTGGAGGCCGAGGCTTCTGCCTCCCGTCCTCCCTACATCGTCGAACTCGCCAAGCAACGATTGCTGTCTTCAGCCCGGCTTATTGGAATCATGGTAGAGCGCAAGCAGGCTGAGGAAGCGCTGAGACAACAACGTGACTTTTCCGAAAGGCTGATCGAAACCGCCCAGGTAATCATTCTCGTGTTGGACACCAAAGGGCGCATTGTCCGCTTCAACCCCTACATGGAAAAACTGGTCGGCTATGATTTGGATGAAGTCAAAGGGATGGACTGGTTCGAGACGTTTTTGACACCGGCAATCGATCGTACCATCAAACCCCTTTTCCAAAAAACTGTGGCCGGTATCGATACGAGTGGAAATGTGAATTCGATCATTGCCAAAGACGGCCAGCCAATTCTTGTGGAGTGGCACAACAAAACCCTCAAGGACAAAGACGGCCACACTGTGGGTATTTTGGCAATTGGGCAAGACATCACCGAGCGCAAGAAGGCGGAGGAGGCGCTGCGGGAGAGTGAGCAGAATCTCAGAACATTATCGAATTCCGGCATGGCCTTGATCTGGACCTCGGACACAAATAAATTCTGCGAATATTTCAACGGAGTGTGGCTCGAATTCACCGGCCGCACGCTTGAACAAGAAATTGGTAATGGCTGGACCGAAGGAGTGCACCCCGACGACCTGCAGCGCTGTCTGGAGATTTCTGCCACGGCTTATGAGAGGCAGGAAGGGTTCAGCAAGGAATATCGCCTTCGCCGCCACGACGGCACATACCGCTGGATCGTCGACATGGGCTGTCCTCGCTTCGACAGCCAGGGTGCATTCCTCGGCTATATCGGCCATTGCCTGGATATTGAAGAGCGTAAGCACGCCGAAGAAGAGAAAGCTAATCTCCAAGCCCAACTCATCCAAGCCCAGAAAATGGAAGCCGTCGGCCAACTTGCCGGAGGCGTGGCGCATGATTTCAACAATATGCTTGGGGTGATCACTGGTTACTCTGAATTGATCCTTGAGCAGATGGAGCCATCTCAACAGTTTTACACCGAGTTGAGGGAAATCCACACAGCAGCCATGCGCTCCGCCGACCTGACCCGACAACTGTTGACCTTTGCCCGTAAACAGACCGTTGCACCCAAAGTACTTGATCTGAACCAGACCATCGAAGGGATGCTCAAAATGCTGCGACGTCTCATCGGTGAGAACATCAGTCTCGTCTGGATGCCCGGTTCCGGTCTCTGGCCAATCAACATGGACCCATCGCAGATCGACCAGATTCTCGCCAATCTTTGTGTCAATGGTCGTGATGCTATTGCAGGTGTTGGCAGACTGACGGTTGAAACGAAAAACGCCAGCTTTGACAAGGAATATTGCTCTGCTCATGATGGGTCTCTACCCGGGGACTATGTGCGGATTACCGTCAACGATACCGGTTGTGGCATGGACAAAGAGACCTTGGCCCGTATTTTTGAACCGTTCTTTACCACCAAGGGCGTGGGCGAGGGAACCGGCCTTGGTCTCGCCACTGTGTACGGGGCGGTTAAGCAGAACAACGGCTTTATCAACGCCTACAGC
>CAYSON010000609.1:0-1768 GCA_964432635.1 uncultured Desulfopila sp. | reverse complement strand
GGCCTTGGCCGGTTCCACCGAACGCTGTATCGTTAGCTTCGTCGAGATGTACAAAAAATGCCGCCGCAACATGGCCGCCCTGGCCCCCGAGGATCTTCCCCGAGAGGACCAGCTGAAGCTGTTGCAGAACTTTGCCGACATTTCCAGAACCCATGAGATCAAGCTGCAAAGCTGCGCCGCCGTAGAAGATTTGGGTTCGGCGATTGCCCCAGGCAAATGCATCGACGGGGAACTGCTGGCAAGACGTTTCTCCACCGAGTTTATTGCTGTCAAGGACAAGCACCAGCGCCGCGCCTGCGGTTGCGCCGCCTCCATCGATATCGGCGCCTACCACAGCTGCCCCCATGGCTGCCTCTATTGCTACGCCAACCATAATCCCGCCATTGCTCGCCGCAACTTCATCGCCCACGACCCTCACTCGCCCCTGCTGCTAGGCAACCTTGGCCCCGAGGATGTGGTCAAGGATCGCATTCAATGCTGTCCGCCCAGTCGCCAGACGCGCCTCTTTTGATTTTTTGTTGGCAAGCGTCGCGGCGTGGTCATCAAGCAGAGCCTGGCCGTGTCAATGGCCGCCACGATTGTGGTTGCTTTTTGTTGCATTTCGTCAGTTGTGGTTTTCTTGATGAAGAAACGGAAACGGCCGACTATCGTCGATGACGTTACCAATAAAGAATGCTTTCAAATAGTTGCGTAGGTGTTTTACCTACCTTTTTTTCATCTTTTTACCTCACCGGCAAGACACATATTGCTTACCATTTTTTCAGCTCTTCCTTGCGGATTCTGTCAGCCGAAAACATCACCGCGAGCCGACAATGCACCTACAGAAAAAAAAGCAACCGGCTGATTTTCTTCTCCCCCCCGTTCCTCTATAGTGGCTGCTATTGTTGGGGCTAGGCCTCTACCTGCTTCACTCGCCACCAACAAAGCCAAACCTCGCGTCGCCGCCACTGCGGTTTCCTGGCTGGTCGGCAGAGGAGATTTCCCCATACTCTTTCTAGAAGTTACGGAAAAGATGTGGAAAGACGGCTATATGCGGGATACGGTCCGGTGGTGTACCGGGCTTCACACTTCTCACTTACTTGTGCGGAACAAGAAAGGAGTCTTCAATGGGAGTATCGAGACGGGATTTTCTTAAGCTGTCAGGCAGCGCCGCGTTGGTGGCCTCGCTTGGCGTCAATCTCGACCCCGCTAAGGCCTATGCCAAGGACCTGCGGATCAAGAACGCCAAACAGAGCACCACCATCTGCCCGTACTGCTCGGTCGGGTGCGGCATAGTCGTCTACACGGAAAACGGCAAAATCATCAACACCGAGGGTGACTCTGATCATCCGATCAGTGAGGGTGCACTTTGCGCCAAAGGTTCATCCGTGAGCCAGCTGGTCAACAACGACTCCCGTGTCAAAAAACCTAAGTACCGAGAGCCAGGCGGAACTGCCTGGAAAGAAGTGGAGTGGGACTGGGCCCTTGATAGAATCGCCCGCCTAGTAAAAGACGCTCGCGACAAGAGTTTTAAAACAGTCAGCAAGGCCAAGGTCAAAGAGAAGCAGGCCGACGGCACCATGCTCGATGTTGAAAAAGAATTCGTCGTCAACCGCACCGACGCCATCGCCCACATCGGCAGTGCCGCCCTTGACAGCGAGGAGTGCTATATCCTGCAAAAAATGATTCGGTCCTGGGGCCTGGTGTATATAGAACACCAGGCGCGTATCTGACACAGTGCAACTGTTGCGGCTCTGGCAGAGTCGTTCGGACGCGGTGCAATGACCAA
>CAYSON010000608.1:0-1774 GCA_964432635.1 uncultured Desulfopila sp. | reverse complement strand
TGCCGTTTCATCCGCGAGGAACTCCCGGCAAGCGAAGCCACAGACGCCAAGCTGGCGGCGATGTACGACAAATACAAGCCGGGCGCCTACAACCTCCAGGACCTCGGTTACCTCGCCGCCCTCCACCCCCTGGAGTTGTGGCTGCTCGACTACCTGCGCCAGCCGGGAGAGAAATCGCAGAAGGACGCCATCGAAAAAAGCGCCGAGGCGCGGCGCGATGTCTACAACTGGCTGATGAAGACCAAGGCCAAGAACGCCCGTGACTCGCGGGTGCGCATCGTCCTCGAGAGCGACGCCTTTTCCGACATCCACCGGCGCTGGGTCAATGTCGGCTACCCCTTCGATCACCTCGTGCCGTCGCTGGCCAGCGCCTTGGGTAGCTCCGGCGACCGTCCGGCGGCCCTGGCCGAGCTGGTCGGTATCCTCCTGGGCGACGGCAAGCGCCTGCCGTCGCACCGCTTCACCCGGGTGGAACTGGCCAAGAACACCCCCTACGAGACCATCCTTGAGGCGCCGCAGCCGGAAGAGCAGCAGGTGCTGCATCCCGAGGTGGCACGGATGGTACGCGAGACCATGGGTATGGTGGTCAGCGAGGGCACCGCCAAGCGGCTGCTCAACAGCTTCAAGCTGCCGGACGGCAAGACCTTGGCGGTGGGCGGCAAGACCGGCACCGGCGACAACCGTATCTTCGCCATAACCGGCGGCGTGAAAACCGGCGGCACCGCCCTCAACCGCACCGCCACCTTTGTCTTCTACCTCGGCGACAAACATTTCGGGGTGCTCACCGCCTTTGTCAGCGGCAAGTCCGCCAACGCCTTCACCTTCACTTCGGCCCTGCCGCTGCAGGTGTTGAAGGGCATGGTCCCGGTCATTCTCCCTTCGATCAGCGAAGCGCAACCCTGAAAAAGCAGGGCAAGACCCGAGATTTTCCTTGCCCTCCTCTCGGACATCGTGCTATTTTGCCGCCATTTTTTCTTTCATAAAGAGCCATGATCCATCTCACTTCGATCCGCAAGCAGCACGGCAACCGCCTTCTTCTCGATAACGCCTCACTGCAGATCCTTGCCAATGCCCGCATCGGCCTGGTCGGCCCCAACGGTGCCGGCAAAACCACCATTTTTCGCCTCATTGTCGGCGAGGAAATTCCCGACAAAGGAGAGATCAGTTGCGGCAAACGCACCGTCACTGGCTATTTTTCCCAAGATGTCGGGGATATGAGCGGCAGGACGGTGCTTGCCGAGACCATGTCGACGGCCGGTGACATCCTCGAACTCGGCAAAAGCATCGGCGACATGGAGGCGACCATGGCCACCCCCATGGACGACGAGGAGATGGCCAGCCTTCTCGAACGTTACGGCGAAGCAGTGGAGACCTTCGAGCGCCGTGGCGGCTACGACCTTGAGTCCCGCGCCGAGGCCATTCTCAGCGGACTTGGCATCGCCCGCGAGGACTTCGCGGCCCCGGTGGAAAGCTTCAGCGGTGGCTGGCAGATGCGCATCGCCCTGGCCAAGATCCTGGTGATCAACCCCGACGTCCTGCTCCTCGACGAGCCCACCAACCACCTCGACATCGAGTCGATTCTCTGGCTGGAGAGCTGGCTTCAGAGTGAATTCAAAGGGTCGGTGCTCATGACCTGCCACGACCGCGACTTCATGAACCGCATCGTCACCCGCATCATCGAAGTCTCTGGCGGCACAGTCACCACCTACAGCGGCGATTACGACTTCTATGAGCGCGAGCGGGAGGTGCGCCGTCAGCAGCTGCAGGCCGCCCA
>CAYSON010000607.1:0-1778 GCA_964432635.1 uncultured Desulfopila sp. | reverse complement strand
CGGCGCCCTCTACCTTGGCGCCATAGAAACCGCCTTTTCCATTAAAGACGCGGACAATGCCCTGCTCGGACAACTGCGCCAGACCGGCCTGGCGGTGTTGGAGAGCGGTCAGGTGACCACCATGCAGCAGATCGATCTGGTCGCTTGAGCCCTGCGTCAGCCCGAAAAGGGTGCGACCTTGCCGAACTCGTGGTACATAGCGCGAATACTTCGGCAACGCATAAAAAAACTTTTTGCGGCGCAGCAGCCCTATTAGCTCCCCGATGGACTTCTTAAAACTCAGGCTCTCGCTTTTCTTGCTTCTCGCCACCATCCTGTTCGGGACTGGCAGCTACGTCTTCATAGAAGGCATGACTCCGTTCGAGGCCTTCTATATGACGATGATCACCATCAGCACCGTCGGCTTTTCCGAGATCAAGCCGCTCTCCGAGGTGGGGCGGGGCATCACCATCATTATCATCGTCATGGGCATCAGCCTATTGACCTACACCCTCGGTCAGGTTGCCCGAATCTTCGTCGAGGGGGAACTGCGCAGGGTACTCGGGAGGAGAAAATTGGAACGACAGATCGCGGCATTGCAGGACCATTACATCATCTGCGGCTACGGGCGGATCGGCCATGTCATCGTCAAGGAGTTGACGGCGGCGGGAATTCCCCTGGTGGTCATCGACCAGGACCCGGTGGCGCTCGAGGCCCTTGAGGCCATGGGCGCCATCTATCTCAACATGGACGCTACCTCCGACGAGGCCCTGAGCGCCGCCGGCATCGATCGCGCCCGGGGCTTGGTGACTGCGGTCAGTTCCGATGCCGACAACGTCTTTATTTCTCTGTCCGCCAAGGGCATGCGGCCGGACATCTTCATCCTCGCCCGGGCCTCCGATGTCAAAAACGAGAGCAAGCTCCTCCGCGCCGGGGCGTCACGGGTGGTTTGCCCCTACCAGATGGGGGGCAGGCGCATGGCGGAAATCCTCCACAAGCCGACGGTGGTAGACTTTCTCGATCAGACGATGATGCACAACGCACTCGGCCTGCAGATGGAAGAGGCGGTTATTGCCGAGGACTCGCCGTTGACCGGACAGACGGTGGTCAGCAGCAACCTGCGCCAGGAGTTCGGGGTGATCATCGTCGCCATCAAAAGGAACAGCGGTGAGATGATCTTCAACCCCGGCCCCCACGAAGCGTTCCAGGCCGGTGACGTTATTGTCGTCATCGGCAAGACGTCAGAACTGGAACGGATGTCCCAGTTTATCGGAAATTAACCACCAGCATTCACTCTGCAACGGTTTCGTGGAGAGACGGCCTGCTCGATCGCTAACGCCTTTTTGCAAGGGAACGTCGGGCCACCGTGCAGTTCAGTTGTGAAGCAATCAACTCGCGGCACTGTGCCTCGGCACCGTCCTGGGTATAGAAAGCTCCCACAACGAGATGAAAGGGACCGGTTGGGGGGCCGAGAACATAGGGGAAGGCAGCGGTGGTTGAGATGGTGTTGATGGCGGCGGCGAGTTCCTGGCGGTTGTCGAACACGCCGATGATAGCGGTATAGGGTGTATGTTTGATTGGTTTTCCCCGTAGGGATCGGGTGTTGATAGAGTCTTGCGCCGCCTTTTCGGTGGCGAAGGTTCCGCCAAACAAGCGATACTTAATACCAGCACTACCCAAATCGACCTTGACCACGTAGGCGGCTATGCCCTTTTGTTCGTAGAGAGCCACCCCCTTGCGGGCATTTTCCGGATTGTCATAGGTTTCGAGCAGTATTGAAAAGGGGAGGTCGCCGGCGG
>CAYSON010000606.1:0-1779 GCA_964432635.1 uncultured Desulfopila sp. | reverse complement strand
CGCCTGGTACAGGTGTTTTTCAGGGGTGGAAAAACCATCGAAGTCAGCACCCTGCGCTCCCTTTGCGAACATGAGATCGACGGTCCGGAAGGGGTTCTCCTTCCCAACAACACCTTCGGGACGGTCAGCGAAGACGCAAGAAGACGCGACCTCACCATCAACTCGCTCTTTTACGAAATCGAGAACGGCACCATTATTGATTACGTCGGCGGCGTCGATGACCTTGATAAAGGCATTGTCCGTATCGCCGGCGATCCGATGCGGCGCATCAATCGCGATCCGGTGCGGGCACTGCGCGCCATCCGCCATGCCGCCCGCAACACCTTCACCATCGAAACCGAGACCTGGAAAGCGATCTGCGCCAACAGCGACAAACTCTCGCTGTGTCCGCCGTCGCGGTTGCGCGATGAATTCCTCAGAGATCTCTATGGCGGCAGCAGCGTGCCGTGGTTTGACCTGGCGCAACAATCGGGGATCTTTGCAGCTCTTTTTCCCCTGTACCGAAAACTCCTCCGCCTCGACTCCGAGGGGGTCGTCTCAACTCGGAAACACCTCGCCGGGATCTTCCGCACCATTGACGAAGCCCATACCCTGGCCGTCGCCAGCCAAGGACACCGCCAACCTGACTACTTTCTCTTTGCCCTGATTCTTACCCCCTGGGTGGAACAACGCTGGCAACTATATAGTGAATTCCGCAAGAACGCGGCCCTCTTTCAACTAGCCAGGCAAGTCCGTGACGAGATCGACCTCACCATCGGTATCGATCTCAATCTCCGCCGCTCGCTCCGTCAGGAAATCGTCAATTTCCTCCTCAATCTCGCCCTCTTCATTCACAACAAGAGCCAAGAAGGGTGGCCAAAGTGGCTGAAGAGAAAAAGCTACTACAAGCACGGTAAGCTGTTTTACGAGTTCTATCGTGCCTCGTCCCAGGGCGATCGCTTGAGCGAGGAACAGGTATTGTCTGACCCTCCCGTCGTCCCTGAACTTCCATCCCCCGTTAACACTTCACTGTTACAGACTCACCCCACCCCTCCCCAGGCCAAACCCGCCTTCTCCACCCATCGAGGGGGAGTGTTCGGGTTCAAAAAATAGACCGCGTCCCGAACGTCCTCGTTTAATAAAATATAATTCCTTATATCGTACAGATAGTTTTCCATTCCGGGGATTTTTATCTTTCTCCCGTTACAAGACCGTCTATTACAGCAGAACTGCACATTCGTGTGCCTAATGTGCAATAACCCCTCCAACCACGCCTCATCCTGCCTCTACTAACCCTTAGAGAAAGAATTTACGCTTGCGCTACCCCCACAAAGGTGGTACTTTTTGCCACCTTTATAGTGTAGCAAGATCAGATGCCTGCGTAATTAATCATGTTTACAATTCGTTATCTATAAAAGGCTGTCTGGCCAATGGTGACAAGTACTATACAAATGGTGCCTGAATGGTGACAAACAAGATACAAATGGTGCCCGTGTTGCACATTTGGCTCACCCGTTTGCACAATCACCTTGCTTTATTGGTATGCCCAAAATACCACGTGGCCTGCCGCACTCCCTCTCCTCTCTTCTCCTCCCGGCCGTCTCCACGGTCCGTTACCACAAGCAACTCTTTGCCAACCTCGCCGAATCGCCCGGAGCGCTGCGGCGAGCTCTTTGCAATCTCGAGGTTTTCTGTGCTTTCCAAAGCCAAACGGCTTTTTTCGGGCAGTTTTTTTGCTAACTCCTTCGGCATTGCTCGTGCCGGAGCAACCGCGCACCAGCGCAAAGTTGTCACACATTG
>CAYSON010000605.1:0-1784 GCA_964432635.1 uncultured Desulfopila sp. | reverse complement strand
CGCGCCGGGTGCCTCAACCCCTCCTGGGACGGTCTCGCCGGCCTGCGCCAAGCCTATCCGGCCATCGCCGTTCTTCGCAACAGGCGACATCTGGTGCTCACCGGGATGGGTGAACGCGGGGACGGCGAGCACAAGGAAATGGTTGTTGCCTGTTACGATCCCCTGGCCGGAACAGGAGGTGCCCATGTGCGCCTGAGCCGGCAGGAGTTCGAGGCAGTTTGGGGCGGCAAGGTCTATGTGGTCAAGCGCCCTTACAGGCTCGGTGACGAGTCCCAGCCGTTTTCTCTGCGCTGGTTTATTCCCGAGATCCTCAGACAAAAAATCACCTTTATCGATATCGCCTTGGCGGTTCTCTTTATCAACGCCATTTCCCTGGTCACCCCGATATTTTTTTTTTTTTTTATCGACAAGGTGCTGGTCAACCAGGCCTACACCACCTTGCATGTTCTCGGTATCTCCTTGGTCGCGGCCCTGGCGGTCAATGCCGGGCTCGATTTCCTGCGCGATTACCTTTTGCTCCATGCCACCAACAAGATCGATCTGCGGGTCACTGGGCGAACCTTCAAGCATCTCCTCAGTCTTCCCCTCGACTTTTTCGAGCACGTTGCCGCCGGGGTCTTGACCCAGCATATGCAGCAGACCGCCAAGATCCGCAATTTTCTCACCGGCAACGTCTTTCTCACCATGCTCGAGGCCACCTCGCTCTTTGTCTTTTTGCCGTTTCTCTTCTTCTACAGCTTTCAGCTAACCGGCATCGTTTTGGTTTTCACCTTCACCATCGCCCTGGTCATCGGCGTTCTGATCGTTCCCTTCAAACGGCGCCTCGATGCCCTCTACGAGGCGGAGGGCAGCCGTCAGGCGATGTTGGTTGAGACCATCAACGGCATGGCCACGGTCAAGGCCATGGCCATCGAACCGCTGCTCCGTAAACAGTGGGAAAACAAGGTGGCCTCGGCGGTCAGCATGCAATTTCGGGTCGGCAAGATCTCGATCACCGCCAAGTCGATCACCCAGTTTCTCGAACGGATGATGACCGTCATTCTCATCTGGATGGGAGCAAGCCAGGTGTTCGATGGAACGCTGACCGTTGGCGCCCTGATCGCCTTTCAGATGCTGGCCGGGCGGGTGACCTCGCCGCTGGTGCGCCTGGTGGGCCTGATTCATCAATACCAGGAGGCGGCTCTGTCGGTGGAAAAACTTGGCCTGGTGATGAATGCCCGCCAGGAGTGGGGGGCTGACCGCCATGGCGTCCGCCCGTCTTTGCGCGGTGATATCGTCTTTGATCGGGTCAGCTTCCGTTACGCCCCCGACCTTGCCAACGCTTTGCAGGAGATCTCGCTGGTCGTTCCTGCCGGAAAGACCCTGGGCATTGTCGGCCCGAGCGGTTCCGGAAAAACCACCCTGACCCGCATGCTGCAAAAGGCCTATTTCCCGTCGTCCGGAACCATAAGGGTGAACAACTGCTATCTTAACGAAATCGACACCGCCCATCTCCGGCAGAATATGGGGGTGGTCCTCCAGGAGAATTTTCTTTTCCATGCCACCATCGTCGAAAACATCCGCGCCGGCCAGGCGGCGGCCTCGCGGCAGCAGATCATCCAGGCGGCGCTTATGGCCGGCGCCGACGAGTTCATCGTTCGCTTGCCCCAGGGCTACGACACCATGCTGGAAGAGGGGGCCAAGAACCTCTCAGGCGGCCAGCGGCAGCGGCTGGCCAGCGCCCGGGCACTTCTTACCCAGCCGGACATCCTCATCCTCGACGAGGCCACCAGTGCCCTCGATCC
>CAYSON010000604.1:0-1806 GCA_964432635.1 uncultured Desulfopila sp. | reverse complement strand
GGCCCAGTACACGCCCATCCGGAGCTACTACCGCCTGGCCAAGGCGGTGGAGGAGAACATCAACCTTGACCGCTTGCTCTGGTTCTGCCGCCCGCCGCAAGCGGCTTTGGCGACGCATCTTGCCTTGTCCCAGGACAAGCGCTGCCGAATAGGGGTTGCCAGGGACCGGGCCTTCTGTTTTTATTACCAGGACAATCTCGACCTGTTGGCCAAGGCCGGGGCCGAACTGGTCTTCTTCAGCCCGATCAGCGACCACCACTTGCCGCAAGGAGTAAGTGGACTCTACCTCGGCGGCGGCTATCCCGAGCTGTACGCCCGAGAGCTCAGCGAAAACAGCGCCATGCTTGGCGAGATACGAAACTTTGCCGCCAACCAGAAAACGGTCTATGCCGAATGCGGCGGCTTCATGTATCTTAGCGACGGCATCATTGTCGAGGACGAGACCTACTTTGCCATGGCGGGGGTCTTTCCGGTACGGGCGCGCATGGGAAAGACTCGGGCAGCCCTCGGCTACCGTGAGGCCACCACCCGAGCCCCGAGCTGTTTCGGTTCGGCCGGTACCGTGTTGCGCGGCCATGAGTTTCACTATTCCCATATCGAACCCATGCCGGACCATGTAGAACGACTCTACACCGTCACCCAGGGCGGCAGCGAAGGCTACAGAATCGGCCGGATACTCGGCGGCTACCTGCATCTCCACTTCGGTTTTACGCCGGGGGCGGCAGAGGCATTCATCAACTCTTGCTTGGAGTAACATCATGACCGTAGAGCTGCGCCAGGTGGCCCCGGCCGACATTGAAGCGGAGAGCTTTGCCATCATTGACAAAGAGATCGGCCCGCACCCCTTCGACCAGGCCACCTATCAGATCGTGCGGCGGGTCATCCATGCCACCGGCGATTTCTCCTTTAAAGACACCATGCGCTTTGCGCCCGGGGCGATCGAACATGGCCTGGCCGCCATCCGTCGCGGCTGCGACATCCTCACCGATGTCACCATGACCGCATCCGGAATCAGCAAAAACCTGCTCGCCCGCTGGGGCGGCAAGGTGGTCTGCCTGGTAGGTGACGAAGCGCTTGCCGTGGATGCGAAAAACGAGAACTGCACCCGCTCGGAACTGGCGATCAGGCGAGGACTAACGGAGAACGTGGGCATCATCGCCATCGGCAACGCTCCCACCGCCCTGGTTGAAGCAGTGCGCCTGGCGGCCTTGATGCCCAAGGGTCAGGCGCCGCTGATCGTCGGCCTGCCGGTGGGCTTTGTCAACGCCGCCGAGTCCAAGGCGCTGCTGGTTGAAAAGAACTCCTGTTTTATCACCAGTCTCGGCCGCAAGGGCGGTAGCCCGACGGCGGCGGCCACCGTCAACGCCCTGCTGCGCCTGGCGGCAACACAGGCATGAGCAAGCGTCTGCGCAGCGGTTTCACCACCGGGGCCTGCGCTGCCGCGGCGGCCAAGGCAGCAGCACAGGCTCTGCTTGACGGTGTGGCCCCGGAGGAGGTGAATATTCCCTTCCCCGATGGCAGCCGGAATAGCTTTACCGTCCATTCTTGCCGTTTCGCCGGTCAAGCCGTCACCGCCTCAATCATCAAGGACGCCGGCGATGACCCGGATGTTACCAACGGGGCGGAAATTTCCGCCACCGTCAGTTTTTCTGCTCTTGGCGGGCAGAACAATGGCTGTGTCGCCGTCGACAACATCCGTCTCTGCCGCGGCCAAGGGGTGGGTGTGGTCACCAAGCCGGGGTTGGCGATAGCGGTGGGCGAGCCGGCCATCAACCCGGTGCCGCGCCGGATGATCCGGCAGGCGGT
>CAYSON010000603.1:0-1810 GCA_964432635.1 uncultured Desulfopila sp. | reverse complement strand
CACATCGGCAGTTTCATCATGTCGGCAACATCAACCCACACCAGATCCCCCTCCTCGTTAGACTGACGCGGGGTACCGCTATAGGAGTCAACCCGGAAGATGAACCCGAACCAGTTCTCCCCCTGCGGCCCGAAGCCGGTCCAGTTGATGGTTCCGCGCAGTACGGTGTGCAAACAGGCGATGCCCGCCTCTTCTTCGATCTCCCGGACCAAACAGCGATAGCAATCCTCGTCGGGGCGCATCTTGCCCCCCAGCCCGTTGTACTTGCCAAGGTGCTGGTCCTCAGCCCTGCGGTTACGGTGAACCAGCAGTGTCTGGCGGCGATCAGGGGAAAGAATATAGCCAAGGGTGGCAACTATAGGTGTGTACATTATCTTCTCCAAAAAGCGGCAGAGCGGAACTTCCCTTGTGGATACATATTCCGCTATTGCCGTTGTTATGCTATAAAGACACAATTGCTTGGCGTCATCACGTACGACCCGAGCGCCAACGTTCACCCCTAAAGCCTGCTATGTCCTGCCTTCGCCGCTTATATCTGCTTACCGTTTTGCTCCTCGCCGCACTTTCCTGGCCGTTTTCGGCAGGAACGAGCCATGCCGGCAAAGGGGTCGGCAACGATTTTCCCCTCTATCCGATCATCACCAACAACGTCCGCTTCTGGGAACAAATTTATGCTGTCTATTCTCTCAGGCAGGCAGTTATACATGACGCTGAGGATTTATCAAAGGTTTACCAGGTCATCACCCAGGCCGATCCCGAAGCCCCCGATGCGCGGCAACTCAATAACGCTCAACAGAAGGCCCTTTGCGAAAAATACCGCGCAATCTTAAGTAAATTGTCGCTGCAGCCACCTTCGACCCCCGAGGAACAGCGCATAGCCGCCATGTTTCCCGGGCAAGACGGGCGACAACGAATGGCCAGGGCGGCGGAAAACGTACGCAGCCAATCGGGACAGAAGGAACGCTTTCTCGCCGGAGTCATCAAATCACAGGAGTACCTGACGGAGATCAAGCAGATCCTGCGCAGCTACAATTTACCCGAGGAACTGGCCCATCTACCGCACGTCGAATCCTCCTTCAATACCAAGGCCTACTCACGGGTTGGGGCTGCCGGCCTGTGGCAGTTCACTCGGGAAACCGGCAAAGAGTATCTGAGCATCACCCCCAGCATTGACCTGCGGCTTGATCCCATCGCCGCCACCCACGCCGCCGCCAAGTATCTTGCCAAGAGCTACCAGGCACTCAACAACTGGCCCCTGGCGCTGACCTCCTATAATTACGGCCTGGGCGGAATGCGGCGGGCCGTGGAAGAGGAGGGCAGCTACGAGCGGGTCTTCGCCAATTACAACAAGGGCCATTTTAAGTTCGCCGCGCGCAATTTCTATGCAGAATTTCTTGCCGCCCGCAACGTCGCATTGCACCACGAGAAAAGCCTGCGAATCGAGGCCCTGACGCCACGTCACCGCTACCTGACTCTCACCGGCAATGTTTCGACCAAGGAAATCAGCAGCCGTTTTTCCCTAACGCCGCAAGCCATTGCCGATCCCAATCCGGCGCTGCACCCGCCGGTACTGAAAGGCGAACGACTGGTTCCCGCCGGCTACGCCCTGCGCCTGCCCGCCACCTCCAGCGGCCGCGAAGAGATTGTCAGACCCTCTCCCGTGGCCACCCCCAGCAAGGGCGTCTCGGCCCAAACCCATGTAGTACAAGTTGGCGATACCGTACATAATATCGCCAGTCGCCACCAGATTCCGCTGCAGCGCCTCATTGAGGCCAACCGCCTCGACGCCCGGGGCACCATTCGAATCGGA
>CAYSON010000602.1:0-1825 GCA_964432635.1 uncultured Desulfopila sp. | reverse complement strand
TTCTCGGCGGCAGCCACATCTGCGGTCAAGGCCGCCTCGTCGGCGTAGGGAGCAATATTCGCCCCTGTGAAATAGCTGGGAATGCCGTCGAGATCGAACCCGGCCATATCTTTGCCCTTCTGCAGGGTCATGATCGCCCCGAGCAGGCCGGTCTCATTGAGGTCGTCAACACTTTTCGCCTCGCTGTGATCGCCCTGGCTCATCTCTTCGCCGCGCACCACCAGGAGGTTGTGAATCCCCAGGACATGGGCGGCAAGGATATCACCCTGCAGGGCCATGCGGTTGCGGTCGCGGCAATAGAGATGGATGATCGCCTCCACCCCCTGCTGCTGCATGAGGACGCCACCCGCCAGGGCATTCATGCGCATGATGCCGTTATCCATGTCCGGGACGACGATGGCGTCGACCCGCCCCTTGATTCTGCGGGCATCGTTGACCAGTCGGGAAATATTGATGCCTTTCGGGGTGTGCATTTCCGCCAGCACCACAAATTCTTTAGCCTGCAATCTTTTTTGAAAACTCATAGGCGTTGTTTCACTCCAGGTATCAGAATCTCATTCGGGTTATACCCTGTATGGTGCAGGTTACAGGGCCGTTTCGGGATGAAAAACATTGACGTCTTTTAAATCGTCGCCCAGGTAGGTACGCTCGTTTGGGCCGAGAACCCCCAGTGCCAGGCAAAGAATGGTCCAAATATGCACGGTTTGATAGGTTCCGTGAAAGTGGTGATTGACATCGTGCACCTGGGCATGACAGTTGTGGCAGCCGGTGATGCAATAGTCGGCACCGGTGGCGACGATCTGGTCGAATTTGATCTTGCCGTAGGCCCGGCGCTCATCGGTAAAACCGGATTGGAGAAATCCGCCGCCGCCCCCGCAACAGTAGTTCTTCGATTTGTTGGGGGTCATTTCGATAATATTCTCCTTACCCACCGCCGATTCGATGACAAAGCGCAGGTCGTCGGCGACCATATCGCCGAAACTCTTGCGCACGATCTGGCAGGGATCTTGGATGGTGAATTTAACCTTGCGTTCCTTGTTCCATTCGGAATTGATCTTGAGCCGTCCCTCGCGGATCCACTTGGCGTAATACTGGTAGATGGAAGCTACCTCAAACTTGTGTTCAATTCCGAATTTCTGCAGTCCGGACCGGACTGAAAAGGTGATGTGGCCTCACTCGGTGTTGAGAAAGACCTTACTTACACCCGAGTTTGTCCGCCTGATTTGCCGAGACCTGGATGACGTGCTCCCAACACTTGTCATCGGCAAGAAAGAGGCAGTAGTTTTCCGCCGCCCATCCCTTGCTGCCGTAGGTCCAGTCGACCCCGGCGAGGTGAAGGATCTTCCACAGCAGCACCAGCTCATCGGGCTCGGTGACCGGCTCGCGCGAGTTCTGATTGAGGAAGAAATAGGCACCCTCCTTGTCGACGGGGGCCTGCATTTCAGCAAATTCGGGTTGTGATGCCTGATACTCGGCGAGCACGTCCTCGACGACAAAGACAAAGTCGTCCGGAGCGGTGCCCATGGCGCTGTTGGAGTCGTTGCGCATCGCCATGTCACAGGAGTTGCGGATACCGCTCGGCCGTTTGTCGCGGGGCCAGGCGCCGCGGGCGTTGTAGACCAGCTGTGGAATGTTGATCTTCATCGGACACACGTAGATGCAGCGCTGGCACATGGTGCACATCCATACCCAGGGGCTGTTGGTAGCCTCCTCATCCATTCCCAGGGCGAACATGCGCAGGAACTTTCGCGGATCCATGTTCGCCAATCCCGTGGCGGGACAGCCGGAGACACAGGCCCCACAAGTGAGACAAAGATTGAGATTG
>CAYSON010000601.1:1052-1829 GCA_964432635.1 uncultured Desulfopila sp. | reverse complement strand
GGCCTTCCGAGTACTGAGCTGTTATGGATGGGGCAGGTGAAGAAGGGGCAATGACGGCTCTCTTGCCGGAGAGGTGAAGCTGCTCCTCTGGATGTTTGCAATGGTCATTTTTTAAGGGGCAAAGAGCTGCCAGAGGTGCAAGGGTTCCGGGCCGGGTCGAGGCTCTTCCCCATAGCCGTTGTGGGCGACAAACAATTTGCAAAATGATCTGCTAGGGGGTAGCCTGCCTTTTTTCTTTGGCAATGCCGAGCCCATTGGCCAGAGAGGTGGCCTCGCCAGGCTGCTATTTTCCACTCATGGCTTTATGGCGAAAAAGCAGTTGAAGGCGGGCTGAGGTGTTGCCGCTGTGGTGACTGAGTGAATCCGATGTGGCTGAGAACTGTTAAACGAACCATATTTCGAGAGCTTAAAAAGCTCGTCTCTCCCTATCTGTGGACGGTGGACGCGATCAATGGCGTTGATGAGTTGGCCAGGGGGGCAGTCACCTTCATTCCTGAAGTGGAGCGTTTTCTGATAATCTCCGGTTGGTGTGTCGCTACCCGAGAAAATCGTGATATCGAAGAACTGGCGGTGGTCGTCGGCGATCGCCGCTATCCTGCCCTGCATGGGCTGATCCGCACCGATGTCTCCAAAGAATTTCGCGACCGGCGCTACCGCTACAGTGGCTTTCGTTGCCTGATCCCCAGGGGGGAGGTGGAGCCGGAAGGAACCTCTCCCATCTCTCTAGCGATCCGCGGCGGAGACAGCGAACGGGTTGTGGTCACCGGGGTTTCCTTT
>CAYSON010000601.1:0-1042 GCA_964432635.1 uncultured Desulfopila sp. | reverse complement strand
TATGGCCTACATCTGGAAATTTCAGCCCGATGTCTCCTTTGCCGTCGATGGCGCAAGAACCCGCGGCAAGACCTATACCTCCAGCGAACAGCTTGATTTTTCGCAATATCGTGGCGAGCTCATGGCTCGGCACTACATCGCCGGTACCGGCATCGAGATCGGGGCTCTGCATGCCCCGATGTCGGTGGACCGCACCAAGGCCAACGTCCTCTATGTTGATCGCCTGCCGCTCGAGCAACTCTACCGTCAGTACCCGGAGTTTAAAAAATACGATATCGTTGCCCCTGATATTATCGACAGCGACGGCGAGTTGACCGCTGTTGCCGACAATTGTTACGATTTCTGCATCTCCAACCATGTCCTCGAACACCTTGAGGACCCCCTCAAGGCCTTGCTCAACTGGCTGCGGGTGCTTAAGCCGGGAGGAATCCTCTATCTCTCCGTTCCCCTCCCAGACAATATCGTCGACCGGCGGCGCCAATCATCACCGCTTGATCACCTGATCAATGACCATCGCCTGCCGGAAAAAGACCAAACGGAGTACCTCCGGCTACGCACCGAGCATTTCGTTGATTTCGTGCGTGGCGCCGAGATGTATGCCGGCAGGGATGACGCCTTTTGCCGTGCCAAGGCCGAGGAACTGCTGGCCATGAACTACAGCATCCACTACCATGTCTTTGCCGAGGATGTGTTGCGGCAGTTGCTCGGCGCCGTCTCCGCCAACGCGCCACACCGACTGGTGGAGTTTGTCCGCAACGAGCCGGAGGAATATATCGTTATCCTCGAGAAAAATGGGCGTTGACACAGGTGTAAAGGAGGGAACAAAATGCGCTACGGAGCGATGAATTTTCCGATTAAACCGGTGGTCGAGGAGATCAATACCTTCGCCGCCCTGGGATTCGACTATCTTGAGCTGACCATGGATGCACCGCTGGCGCACCACGCTCGATTGCGCCAGGAACAAAAGGAGATTGCCGCCGCCCTGCGGCGGGGTGGGATGGGGTTGGTCTGCCATTTGCCGACCTTTATGGTTACCGCCGAT
>CAYSON010000600.1:0-1831 GCA_964432635.1 uncultured Desulfopila sp. | reverse complement strand
CTCTTCTCGCGAGCCAACGCACTGGATAAAGGCTACGGTATTGGAGGCCGCCAGCCGCGGGTCCCCGGCAGCGACGGCGCGGTCGAGTTGCAGATGGGTGAGCACCCTCTGGTCCCGGCCAAAGAGATATTCCCGCGGCTGCAGCTCTGCGGCTCCGGTGGCCACCACCACCGCACCATGACGCAGGGTCTTGTCACCCTCGGCGGAGGCAATGACGGTCTCAAAATTACCAATAAAGCCGGAGGAGGCCTTAACCGTCGCCTGCTTATACACCGCAATCCGTTCATGGCCTTCAACACGCTGGCTCATCGCCGCCAGCTGCTGGGGAATCTTCTCACCCTTCCAGGTCGAAAGCAGCGACAAAGCATTGCCACCCAATTGACCTTCTCTTTCAATCAGAAAGACCTGGTAGCCTTGATCGGCGAGGCCGAGGGCGGAGGTCATCCCGGCAACCCCGCCCCCGATGACGAGAGCGCTTGGTTCAACCCCAATGGTCGGTTGTCCGAGGGAGGTGATCAGCCTGGTGCGCGCCACGGCCATGCGTACCAGATCCTTGGCCTTGGCGGTGGCGGCGTCCTTTTCCTTACTGTGCACCCAGGAGCACTGGTTGCGGATGTTGGCCATCTCAAAGAGATATTTGTTAAGACCGGCATCGCGAAGCGTCTCTTGAAAGAGCGCCTCATGGGTACGCGGGGTACAGGCGGCCACCACCACCCGGTTCAAGCCTTTCTTCTTGATGATCTCCTTGATTTTTTCCTGGCTGTCCTGGCTGCAGGTAAAAAGGTTTTCCTCAACATAGCTGACCCCGGGAAGACTCCTCGCCATCTCCGCCACTTCCGGGACATTGACGATGCCCCCGATGTTGGTGCCGCAGTTGCAGACAAAGACACCGATGCGTGCCTCCTCGCCCTCCACCTGGCGTTCCGCCGGGAAGGTCTTGGTCCTGGTGAGGGTGCCACGTGAGGCGGCCAGGTCCTTTTCCGCCATGCATGCGGCAGCGCTGGCCTCCATCACCGAATAGGGGATGTCCTTGGGCTCCTGGAAGGCGCCGCAGACGTAAATGCCATCGCGCGAAGTCGACACCGGGGTAAAGCAATCGGTTTTGGCGAAGTTGTCGGCATTGAGCTCGATCTCCAGCCGTCCGGCAAGTGCCGCCAACTCCTTGGAGGTCTCCATGCCCACCGAAAGTACCACCATGTCGAACCGCTCATCAAGATTCCTGCCGCTTTCGTCAACATAGCGGAGGAGGAGGTCCTGTGTTTCTCGGTCCTCGACGATGGTGTGCACCCGGGTGCGGATGAAACGCACTCCTTTTTCATCCTCGGCGCGCTTGTAGTAACTTTCGAACTCCTTGCCGTAGGTGCGCATATCCATGTAAAAAATGGCGGTATCGAGTGGTTCCGGCGAATGCTCCTTGGCAATCACCGCCTCCTTGACCGCGTACATGCAGCATACCGAAGAGCAATAGCCATGGTCGCAGCGGTTGATATCGCGCGAACCGATACACTGCAACCACGCTATTTTCTTGGGCTCCCGGTGATCGGAGGGTCGCACCAGATGGCCGCCATAGGGCCCGGTGGCACTGAGGATGCGCTCCATCTCCAGGGAGGTGATGACGTTCTTGTACTGAGAATACTGATAATTATCGAGTTTCTGGGGATCAAAGGCGGAGAAGCCGGGAGCAAGCACCACCGAGCCGACCTGAATCGTCAGCGTCTTCGGCTTGTCGTCAAAGTTGATCGCCTTGGTCGGGCAGACCTTGGCGCAGAAACCGCACTTGCCGTTTTTCAAATAGATGCAGCTTTTGGCGTCGATGGCGTATTTGAGGGGT
>CAYSON010000599.1:0-1845 GCA_964432635.1 uncultured Desulfopila sp. | reverse complement strand
GTCAGTCACGGCTCGCGTCCGGTGGGGCTATTCCGCACCATTACTAAGGCCGAGAAGAACCTCATTCTCGAGATCGACGGTCAACCGGCCATCGATTTCCTCAGCGGTATCATTGGCGGGGAGCGGGTCCGGGATGTCGGCCAGGTCCTTAATCTCTTCGAACTGGGCGAACAGTTCTGCGGCCGCGAGTACGATGAGGACATCATCAACCGGGCCATCGTTGGAGTTGATCGGGAGCGTGGCGCAATCCGCTTGCCGGTGGAGCTGGCGCCCGGCACCAAGGTGCGCATCACCCGCCGCGACCCGCAGCTGGTGCTGGAGAGGACCGAACAGATGGCGCAACGGCTGGGCGCCGCCATGGGAGGGGGCGACGATGACGCCGCCTACTTCTACTTTAATTGTTCCGGTCGCGGCTCCTATCTCTTTGGCGAACCCGAGCCCGACGTGCAGGCCTTGCGGCGCGGGCTCGGCGGTGAGCGCAGCCTCATCGGATTTTTTACCTTCGGCGAGTTCGCCACGCTGGCCGGCCGCAATTATTTTCACAATTACACCGGCATTCTGGTGGGCATGGAATGAGGGGAGCCGATCATCAATGAGCGATGGGGAGAGCACAAGCGGCATAGCCCGGTTGCGGGAGGAGGTCTCGGCTCTGCGGGACGAGGTCAACCAGCTCACCGCCGAGTTGGTGGCCCAGGACGCCAGCCTGGTGGAGACCCGCATTGTGCTCTCGAAACGGACCCGCAGCCTCCAGGTCTTTCAGGAACTATACGAACGCATTCTTGTCGCCAAGGATCGTGGCGAGATCTACCAGGCCATTGTCGAACTTCTTCTTGATATCGGCTTTGACCGTGTGGCCATCTTTGCCAAGGAGGGGGAGCACTACCGGGTCATCGCCTGTAACGGCTACACCTCGAAGGCGCGTATGGCGGCCCTGACTTCGCCGTCTTTCGCCCTCCTGCTTGAGGAGAAGCACGGCCTGCTGGTCAACGGCAGCAATCGCCATGATTTCCCCTATCCTTATGAGGAGGAATTGGAGGTCCGATTCTTTATCGCCGCCCATTTTCTGCTCGAAACGGATCTGCGCCAGCCACACATCCTGCTCGCCGGCAATATGACCGAGACCACCATCCGCCGGCCGCGCCTGACCGAAACCGATCTGCGCATTCTCCAGACACTGGCCGGCCAGATTGCCATTGCCGTGGAGAACCTCGGCTACTACGAGCGGCTGCACCAATCCGAGCAAAAATATCGATTGCTCTACGAAAACTCGGTGGAGGGGATCTTCCAGATTACCCCCGAGGGCCGCTTTCTCGGCCTCAATCCGGCCATGGCCCGCCTCCTTGGATACAGCGACCCGGCCGAGGTCCTGGCGGCCACCGAGGAAAGCGGTCGGCTGCGTGACGTCACTGCCGAGGAGTTTGCCAGCCTCAGTCGGCGCCTCGAACAATCCGGGGAGATTTCCGGGGTGGAAACGTCGATTCGCGACCACCACGGCAAGCTCCGCTGGATTGCGGTCAGTGGCCGCAGCGTTCGCGATGCGGGTGGTCGGCTCCTCTTCTTCGAAGGCTCGGCGGCGGACATTGGTGAGCGCGTTGCCGCCCGTGAAATGGCTGCCGCCCGCGTTGCCGCCGAGGCCGCCAATCATGCCAAGAGTGAGTTTCTGGCACGGATGAGCCATGAAATCCGCACGCCGATGAACGGGGTCATCGGCATGACCGAGCTGCTACTCGATACCGTTCTCGATCCCAGCCAGCGCTACTACGCGGAGACGGTACGCACCTGCGGCCGCTCGCTGCTGGCGCTGATCAACGATATCCTCGATTTTTCCAAGATAGAAGCAGGCAA
>CAYSON010000598.1:0-1854 GCA_964432635.1 uncultured Desulfopila sp. | reverse complement strand
GCTTTGCGCAATTTCGTTTTCATGATGGGGAAAAATCAGGTCCTGGCCACCCCCATGGATATCAAACGTTTCCCCAAGATATTTGCGACTCATCGCCGAGCATTCGATATGCCAGCCGGGACGGCCGGGTCCCCAGGGACTGTCCCACTTCGGTTCGCCGGGTTTCGAGCCCTTCCATAGCACAAAATCCATGGGATGATTTTTTTGTTCGTTCACGGATATGCGCGCTCCGGCCTGCATCTCGTCGATGTTGCGTTTAGACAGCTTTCCGTACTGAGAAAAGCTTTCGACGACATAATACACATCCCCCCCGGCCGGATAGGCCTTTCCCTGAGCAATGAGCTGCTCAATCAGGTCGATCATCTCCCTAATGTGTTCGGTGGCCTTGGGCTCAATATCGGGGTTGACGATACCGAGTTTGTTCATGTCGGTGTAGAATTCCGCAATGAACCGTTGCGCCAACTCCTCCGAGGAGGTGTTCTGTTGTTCCGCCCGGGCGATGATCTTGTCGTCGATATCGGTAAAATTACGGACAAAGGTCACCTTGTGGCCGCGATAGCGGAGATAACGGACGATCATGTCAAAGGCCAGAGCCGAGCGAGCATGGCCGATGTGGCAGTAATCGTAGGAGGTGATGCCGCAGACATAAAGTTTGACGTGGCCCGGTTCAATAGGCTGCAGCACTTCCTTCTTTCCGGTGAGGGTGTTGTAAAGTCGTATGGTCATGTTCGCGGAACTGCTGTGGACAGCTTGACAATCTTATATTATGTACTGCTCAACCGTGTGGTCTGCCAGGGATACCATTGAGAATTTGTAAAATAGCATAATCTTCTTGAGAGGGAAAGACAACAATGAGCCAAGCGGGGACGGCACGGCGATCGTGGAGTGAAACCCTCAAAGTATGGTCACACCCCAAAGCGGTGGCCATGCTGTTTCTTGGTTTCTCCGCCGGCATCCCCATTCTGCTCATCTTTTCCACCCTTTCTGTGTGGTTGCGGGAAGCCGGGGTCGAACGATCGGCGGTAACCTTCTTCAGTTGGGCTGCCTTAGGATATTCCTTTAAGTTTTTGTGGGCGCCTCTCATTGACCTGTTGCCGCTTCCTTATCTCACCCAAAAGATGGGTCGGCGACGTTCCTGGTTACTCATTACCCAGGTCCTGGTCATTCTGGCCATTGCTGGCATGGCAGGCATAGACCCGGCGGGCCGTCAGGGCAATCTCACCATGATGGCCTTGGCGTCTATATTACTTGGATTTTCCTCTGCCAGCCAGGATGTGGTGATTGACGCTTATCGTATCGAATGCGCCGATCCATCGCTGCAGGCGCTATTGTCATCGATGTATATCGCCGGGTATCGTCTCGGCATGCTGGCAGCGGGGGCCGGATCGCTCTTTCTCGCCGACATCTTCGGTCTTGTCGGCGCCTACAGCTATCCAGCCTGGCGTAGTACCTACGCCATCATGGCGCTGTTGATGGTCAGCGGAGTGCTCACCACGCTCTGTATTTCCGAACCGCCTGATAATCAGAAGGCAGCAGTCGCAGCCTATCCGGCACGAAACTATCTGCGATTGTTGGCGGTATTGCTCTTTGGCATAGCCGGCTTTGCCGCCACCTTTTTCTATGCCGGTGCGTGGCTCGTCGGTCTGGGCAAGGTGTTTTCGGCAGAATTCGTCGCTCAAGATGCAATTGGCTCGTTCCTTTTCGAATTTTGCCGCTTTCTCCTTGCCGGGGTCGCCGCGTTGCTGCTTGTCGGTCTGGCCACACGGCTGGGAATAGCCGACCGGGAAATGGCCAAGCGCGCCTATTATGAGCCGGTGCACGATTTTTTCGACCGCTATGGGTTACGGACGGCCC
>CAYSON010000597.1:0-1878 GCA_964432635.1 uncultured Desulfopila sp. | reverse complement strand
GAACAGGGCATCCCGATCGATCATCTCGGGAACGATGGGGTGTTCTTGCGAATTGATAATGCGGGGTGCGGAGACTGGGGCGCTATCCTCGGTGTCCTTATCGGCTGCAGCTACATCCATGCGAGGCCCTTTGCTCAGGTCGCCGGGCTGAAGCCGAGGCCCTCCTTGTAGACTGCCTCCGCCTGTTCCCGAAACTGTTTGAAGATTTCTGTTACGGAGAGGATACTGTCCATTTTATAGGTGTTTTCACCGGAAAAGATCAGGCCATCGCGGGTGTTGCCGTTTTTAGCCATCATCAAGCGTTCGTTGATGCAGTAGTGGTGATCGCACTTCTTGAGGCAGACCTGCGGGCATTTCTTGGTGCTGACATTCTCACCGGCATTGACTGCCCGTACGAATTCGTTGTTGATCGCCCGACCGGGCATGCCCACGGGAGAAGAGGTGAGAACGATATCCTCTTTCTTGGCGTTGAGATAGGCCTGTTTGTATTCGTCCGAGACATCGCATTCCTTACTGAGTACAAAGCGGGAGGCGATTTGCACCCCATCGGCACCAAACTGATCCATCATTTCCGCCATTTCGTAGCCGTTGGTGAGGCCGCCGGCAGCGATCAGGGGAATGTTTTTGATGACTTCGCGAATGGGTGGAAAAATCTCCCGCAAGGGCCGGTCAGTGCCGAGATGACCGCCGGCCTCCTTGGCCTCAACGATGACTGCGGCGGCCCCCAGCTTCTCGGCGAGTTTGGCCAGGGTCGGAGAGCTCACGATCATGACGATGGGGGTGTTGCGCTCCCTGCCTATTTTAAAGATATCTCGGGAAAATCCGGCCCCGGTGATGATCATGTCGATGCCTGCGTCGATGGAACTCACCACCAGTTGGTAGAAGTCTTTCATCGCGTACATAATGTTAACGGCAACCACCCCATTGGTGGCGGCTTTGGCCTTCTTGATGTCGGCGCTCAGTTCCTCCGGAGGCAACCCTGAACCGCCGATCACGCCAATGCCGCCGCATTCGGCCACGGGAACAGCCAGGGAGGAAGTCGAGACACGAATCGACATTCCGCCTTGGATGAGGGGAAAGGATGCGGTGAACGGGCCTATTTTCAGTGAAGGTAACTTCATGTGGAAACAACTCCTAAAGAGATTGCAGGAATGGCAAGAAAACCAGATAATGCACTGCTTGGGGGTATTTGTCAAGGAGTGTTGGTTACGTCGAAGAGGGCGCAGGACGGCTAAAAATTGCGCCGAACAAAGCGAATTTATCGGAAAATTCGCGAGAAAGGCGAGGTGGCTCAATCTCGCTTGCTTGACAAAGGGTCGTATGTGCGGTTACACTTGTTCCCTTTTTCAAGAGAAAATCGGGAGATGAGGTGACCGTTTGGCCATGCCTCACTCCTTGGGTCAGAGGGAGCAACCCCTGCCATAAGGAAATGGCAGGGGCAACCAGCGGTGGTGATTGTTGTGAAAATTCAAGCCCTGAAGGGGTTTAAAGACATTCTGCCCGGAGAGGTAGAATTGTGGCGGGAATTGGAGGAGAAGGCGCGTAATATGTTTGCGCGTTTTAACTTTCAGGAAATCCGCTTGCCGATTCTGGAGGAGACCGAGCTTTTTGCCCGTTCCATCGGCGAAGTCACCGACATCGTCGAGAAGGAGATGTATACCTTTATCGACAAGAAGATCACCATGCGCCCGGAGGCCACCGCCTCACTGCTGCGGGCCTATATCGAGCACGGCCTCCATGTGCAGAAGCCGGTACAGCGCCTCTTTACCATCGGCCCGATGTTCCGTCATGAGCGCCCGCAGAAGGGGCGTTTGCGGCAGTTTCACCAGTTGGATGTCGAGGTGCTTGGTTCGGTGCATCCACGAGTCGATGCCGAGC
>CAYSON010000596.1:182-1892 GCA_964432635.1 uncultured Desulfopila sp. | reverse complement strand
CAGGGTACTGCCACTTATATAGCGTCGAGTTCCACACGGTTGCGGCCGTTTTCCTTGGCCTGATACCGGCACTTGTCGGCACGGAGGATGAGATCGTGCGGAGCTGCGACACTCTGCTTGTCGCGGCGGGGATCATAGACAGATATCCCGATGCTGATGGTCACGGAATACATCTCCCCATCAATGTCAATGCGGCTTTCCGCAATGGATATGCGCATCCTTTCCGCCACCACCCGAGCCCCGGCGAGGTCGGTATTCTTCAACAGGGCGGCGAATTCCTCGCCGCCGTAGCGGAATACCCTGTCTCCAGGTCTGGTGGCATGTTTTGCCAGGATACCTGCGACCTCCTGCAGCGCCTTGTCGCCGGCCTGGTGGCCAAGGGTGTCGTTGAAGGCTTTGAAATTGTCGATGTCGATCATGATCAAGGCCAGAGGGGAGCCTTCACGGCTTGCACCCCTGTAAGCATTGGCCATCGCACTATCGAAGGCCCTGCGGTTAGCGATCAGGGTGAGACTGTCGGTATGGCTGATTTCGTCAAGTATGGCGTTCGCCGTCTCCAATTGCGTTAGAGCTATATTGAGCTCCTCCGTTCTCTTCAGCACCTCAGCCTCCAGCGAGGAAGCGAGGCGTTGTTCCACCAGGATGCGCTGGCGTTTTTCCTCGTTTACCCTCTCGGCCAAGGCGATCGACAGCAGGATAACTTCCAGTGCCCCGCCGATTTGCATGATGTCTTCAGTCCAGAATGTTCTCGGGAGGATGCCGAATTTATTGAAGGAAGCGAGGACGAACGAGACCAGCAGCGTCGTCCAGGCGATCGCGAAGATCCGTGCCGGCAGATGGCCGGACCACCAGAGTCTGAAACCGGCGGTCATAATCAGCAGCGAACTGGGGATGGCGAGGATGAGCATCATCTTCACCATGATCTCGTAGGAAAGGACGGAGGAAAAAGCTGCCGCCAGCGCCGAGATGCCCCCTATCCCACGCAGGATACGGCAGAGCAGGGGGTTCTTTGTCCCGAGGTTGAGAAAGGATACCGCAAACAGGTTGGCGAAGAGGATCGACGCGTAGCCAAAGATGAGCAGGGTGTGATTCTGCAGCCACACGGAATGGAAGACGAACTGCTGGAACAGCCCCTGTAACACCCCCTGGAAGCATAAATAGCAGGTGGTGAAAAGAACATAGAGCAGATAGGGATATTCCCGCAGCGAAAAAAAGAGGAAGGCATTGTAGAGAATCATTGCCAGGATAAGGCCGAAATATATTCCCTGCATCAGCAGTGCGCGCTGGTTCTGCAAGAAAAAATCGGACTGGGTGGAGATCCGCAGGGGTACCTGAACGGCACTGGTGGTCTGTATGCGGATGAAGATGCGCAGAAGGTCCGGGCGGGTCTCAGGAAGGAAGAAAACAAAGTTGCGATGGTTATTCGGCCGCTTTGTGAAGTGGAGGTTGTCGCCGCTGCTCACTTGATAAACCACGTTTCCGCCGGTCATGCCAAACACCTGGATGTGATCAAGGAGGGGGTAGGCGACCTCGAGAACGAGCGATTCAGAGTGGTTGCCGGAGGGGCAGAGGTCAAAATGCAGCCAAAAAGCCGAGTTGCTGAATCCGAAGCTGGGAATTGTCTCGCGCAGAGGTTTCCAGGTGATTGCCGGGTCGCCGAGGATTTCCTTCAGGGTATGAGCGGCGCTGGGGTCTTGGTAATAGTCGATG
>CAYSON010000596.1:0-172 GCA_964432635.1 uncultured Desulfopila sp. | reverse complement strand
CGAGAAGAAGCCTGAAAACGTAATACTTTCAGGTATCCAAGGCCGAAATGGACGGGAAATTCTTCTCCAGGCTGACGCAATTATCGGTGGCGAAGGCTTTGCCAACTCCCAAGATAAAGAGAGCTGATATGAAAAGGACGAGTGTCCACTGGCGGAGGCGTAGTGTCAGTGA
>CAYSON010000595.1:0-1917 GCA_964432635.1 uncultured Desulfopila sp. | reverse complement strand
CGGAAAAGCTTGACCAGCTGGTCAACCTGGTGGGCGAGATGGTCACGGTTCAGGCACGGTTGTCGCAGGTGGCCGGGCAAACCGGCGATTCCCGCTTTGTCGCCATCGCCGAAGAGGTGGAGCGCCTCACCAACGAGCTGCGCAACACCGCCCTCAATATCCGCATGCTGCCGATCGGCTCGACCTTCAGCAAGTTCAAGCGCTTGGTGCGTGACCTCTCCATGGAACTGGGCAAGGAGATCGAGATGGAGACCTTCGGCGCCGACACCGAACTCGACAAGACAGTGATCGAAAAGCTCAACGACCCCTTGGTACACATCATCCGCAACTCCATCGACCACGGCATCGAAAAGCCGGAGAAACGCCTGGCCGCCGGCAAGCCACGTGGCGGCACCATCCGCCTCAGCGCCGAACATGCCGGCGACTCGGTGTTGATCACCATCTACGACGACGGCGGCGGCATCAACCGCGAGGCCATCCACAAAAAGGCCATCGAACTGGGCATGGTCTCGCCTAACCTCGACCTCTCCGACCAGGAGGTGTTCAGCTATATCTTCGCCCCCGGCTTTTCCATGGCCGCCACCATCACCAGCGTCTCCGGGCGCGGCGTCGGCATGGACGTGGTCAAGCGCGGCATCGAGGGCTTGCGCGGCACTATCGTCGTCGACTCCACCCTCGGCGTCGGCACCACCATCACCCTGAAGATCCCGCTGACACTGGCGATCATCGAGAGTCTTCTGGTCAAGATCGGCGACAGCCATTACGTCCTGCCGCTGACCTCGGTGGAGGAGTGCGTCGAGTTGTCGCGTCAGGACGTGGAGAACGCCCACGGCCGTAACCTCGCCAACGTCCGTGGCCGCCTCACCCCCTATATCATCCTGCGCCAGCAGTTCGGCATCGGCGGCGAGCGGCCGGAGATTGAGCAGATCGTCATTGTCGGGGTCAAGGGCGGGCGCATCGGTTTTGTCGTCGACGGCGTGGTCGGCGAGCACCAGACGGTGATCAAGCCCCTTGGCGCCCTCTACCACGACGTGGTCGGCATCTCCGGGGCAACCATTTTAGGCGACGGTTCGGTGGCGCTGATCCTTGCCCCCGGCGACCTCTCGGCCATGGCCGAGAGTTGCGAGCAGCAAGCCCTGAGCGAGAACGGCTGACCCGTCAAGAAACAGAAAAACAGAATTCCACAAGCATAGCGAACCGTTAACAAACCACCCCCTAATCACCCGAAACCCCACAAGGAGGAAGAGACATGGCATGGTTCAACAATATGACGCTTAAGGGTAAACTTTTGGCGGGCTTTATCACCGTGGCGATTATTGCCGGAGTTATCGGCGGCTTCGGGATTTATAACATCAAGGAGATCGATGCAGCCGACACCATGCTCTATGAAAGAATCGTCGTTCCCCTTGGAGAAGTCGGCAACATCTCCACCGACTTCCAGCGGCTGCGGGTCAATGCCAGAGATATAGTATCTGCCGATACCGCCGAGAAGCGGGAGAATTTCGCCGGGCGGATCAAGGACCTGCGTGAAAGTATAAATAAAAACGCTGAAAGTTACGAAAAAACCCTGTTCTCCGAAGAGGGCAAAAAGCTCATGGAGGAGTTCAAAAAGACCAGGGCGGTGTACGGCCCTCTTCTCGACAAGGTCATGGCTCTTGCCAAGGAAGGAAAAACCGCTGAAGCCACCGCCCTGCTCCAGGGCGATGCCGGCAAGGCCTCCCGCGAAGAACAAAACGCCATTGCCAAGATGATGGAAGCAAAAATCGACTCCGGTAAAACGATTGCCGACGCCAATACCGTTTTAGCCAACCGGGCCACCCTTATCATGACTAGCCTCGCCGCATTCGGCGTCATCGTCGCCATCGGTCTTGGCCTTATTATTGCCCGAGTTGTCATGCGCCAACTGGGCGGCGACCC
>CAYSON010000594.1:777-1924 GCA_964432635.1 uncultured Desulfopila sp. | reverse complement strand
TTATAGGAGTGTGGCGAGAAGCAACACCTCGCAAGCCCGGCTTGGCAACATCGTTTTCCTGGCAGATCTCCGCCTTCCTGTCATGGAGCTTTCCACAGCCTGACAGGTTATGAAGAAGATTATTGTCGTGCAACCTCCACCCATGTGCCGCCACTGTCGCTTGAGCGAATCACCGCGTCGATGAACAGGGCCGTCGCCAAACCATCGGCGGAGGTGGGAAAATGGCAGGCAAGGGGATCAACCGCCACCCCGGCGAGACTGGCGGCAATGACCTCGGCCGTGTCGCGGTAGAGGTTGGCAAAGGCCTCGGGAAAACCCTCGGGATGGCCGGCTACCACCCGGCAGGAGCGGCGCGCCAGCTCCAAGGTACCGGGACCGCCCGCGACCCGTATTTCCATAGGTAGACCGCTGCTGACCAGGGGACGGAAGGTGAGCGATTGTGGACGTTCCTGGTGCCACTCAAGACTGCCCTTGGTACCGCTGATGCGGAACTGCAAGCCATTACCCATGCCGGCTGCCGCCTGGGTCACCCAATAGCTGCCACGGGCCCCGTTGCCAAGGCGCAACAACGCTCCGGCAAAGTCGTCAACCTTGCGCCCAGGCACGATAGCCCCGCGTTCGGCAAGGACCGCCGCCACCTCGAGACCGGTGACATAGCGCAGCATGTTATGGGCATGTCCACCGATATCGTTCAAGATCAACGAGGGGCCACTGCGCTCCGGGTGATTTTTCCAGGTCCTCGGCCCAGTCAGGGGATCGGGACGACTGGAGTCGGCGCGGTTGCCCTGGACATACTCCACCTGCACCAAGCGGATCTCACCGAGTTCCCCCGCCGCCACCATCGCCCGCGCCTGACGGACCATGGGATAGCCGGTATAGTTGTGGGTCAGACAGAACACCCTGCCGCTCTTTACCACTTTGGCATGCAGGAGACGCGCCTCATCGACCCTGTTGGTCATTGGCTTGTCGCAGATAACATGCAGGTTATGCTCAAGCGCCGCCATGGCATAGGGAAAGTGGCTGTCGTTGGGAGTCATGATCGCCACCACCTCGACCCCGTCCGGCCGCATGCCCTCGGCCGCCAGCATCTGCACCACCGACTCGTAGCCACGCCCTTCCGGCAGGCCGATCTCTTTCGCTTTGTCTA
>CAYSON010000594.1:0-767 GCA_964432635.1 uncultured Desulfopila sp. | reverse complement strand
CCCTGGATCGGACGACAGTACCCCCGCCACCAGCTGGTAACAATCATCGAGACGGGCCGCCAGTCGATGCATCCCGCCGATAAAGGATTCCGGCCCGCCACCGATCACCCCCAACCGCAACCGCCTGCCCAACAGTGCATATACCGGATTGCTGCTCATGGTCTTTCCCTCCACAATCTATCGTGCCAGCCAGCCGCCATCGACGGCCAGGGTATAACCGTGTACATAATCGGCAGCGCGTGAGGCAAGAAAGACCACCGCCCCGGCGAGATCGGCGGGTAGCCCCCAGCGGCCGGCGGGAATGCGCTTCATGATGTCGACGCTGCGCACCGGGTCTGCCTGCAGGGCACGGGTGTTTTCCGTGGCCATATAGCCGGGGGCGATGGCGTTGACATTGATATTATGCTGCGCCCATTCGCAGGCGAGCTCGCGGGTCAGTCCCATTACCCCGCTCTTGCTCGCTGCGTAGGAGGGCACAAGAATGCCTCCCTGAAAGGAGAGCATGGAGGCGATATTGACGATCTTGCCGCCGCTCTGCTGCGCCACCATCTGCCTTGCCACCGCCTGGGCGAGAAAGAACAGGGCGCGAAGATTGAGATTGATCACCTCATCCCAGTTCTCGCGGCTGAACTCCAAGGCCGGCTGGCGGCGGATGATGCCGGCATTGTTGACAAGGATATCGACTCGACCAAAGTTGGCGACGGTCTCGGCGACGATTCCTAGGTGGGTATCGAGATCGGCGAGATCGGCCGCACTGCCGCGAAACC
>CAYSON010000593.1:944-1927 GCA_964432635.1 uncultured Desulfopila sp. | reverse complement strand
GTATTGAAAAACCATCGATCCCCCTGAGGGAGAGAAATAAGTATTTCCTGCACCAAAGGCGCTCCGGAGTCGAGCACTTGGCGATAAACAGCCAGCAGTTTGCAGCTCTGCTCTTCGGAAACCAGTTGCCGAATATTTTTGCCGATGAGGCGCTCAGCGTCGCCGCCGGTAAGATTTCTTGCAGCGGTCGAGTTGGCCAGGAGAAAATTGCCATTAATATCGATTACCGAGAGGCTCTCCTGCATCACGCTAAGAACAAGTTTATGGTTGGCCTCGCTTTCCCGCAGTGCCTCGCCGGCCCGTTTTCGTTCGCTAATGTCGAGAACTCCGGTGATGAAATACAGGGGGATGTCCTGTTCATCGCGCAGCAGAGTCGTCGTCATCTCCGTCCAGAAGGGCGTGCCATCTTTGTGAAGGTATCGTTTTTCGAGACGAGAGCTTCCCTGTTCTCCGGCCAGCAGGCAGCGAACGACCTCTTGACTGGATGCAATGTCATCCGGGTGGGTTATGTCGGCAAAGCGCAGGGTGGCAATTTCCTCGGCGTTATAACCGAGCATTTCGCAGAAGCGTGTGTTTACCCGCAGGAGGCGGCCATCAATGCCGGTGAGAGTCCGGCCGATGGAGTCTTCATCGAAGGAGGCGCGGAAACGCTCTTCACTTTTGCGCAGGGTTCGCTCGGTTCGGTGCATTCGCATCACAAGGAGAACCAGCGTCGTTGAAAATATGATCAACAGGGCAACAGTGGCAAGGGCTGGGATGAGGATGGTGCGATGGCGGCTCCACAGCGACTGCGGTCGATTGATAACTATGGCGTCGGCGGGCAGGATGTTGTCGGAAACATGGAGACGGTTGAAAACGCTATAGTCAAGAACTGGTCGAGAGCGGCTTTCCGCCACAGGTATCTGTGATGGCTTTTCACCCTGGAGTATTCGCATGGCAATCTCTGCGGCTTGACGTCCATGCTCTTGGCCTTCGAGGAGCAG
>CAYSON010000593.1:0-934 GCA_964432635.1 uncultured Desulfopila sp. | reverse complement strand
CCGAGGCGGGTTTCGTGCATGGCATACACTGGCACGGGGCTATGCGAGGCGATCAGACGGGTGCTTTCCTCCCGGGTAAAGGTATGCCCGGCCTGGTCGGTGACATAGGTGAGAATGAGCACCAGGCCGTCTGCCGGCATGGCTTGCAACTCCTGGCGCAGATCGTCAAAAGGGATATTGGCCGAATAACGGATGTCGACCCTGTCGGCCATCGCTGCCAGGGCCGCCTCGGTTTCCCGCCGCACGGCGAGGCCGCTGGTGGTATAATCGTGGATCGCCAGAACCTTTGAGATCCTTGGATGGAGGCTGAGGGCCATTTTTAACGTGCCGGCAACATCCTGCTTTTCCATGACTCCTGTGATATTTTGCCTTGCAGCGAGCATCCCTGGGTGATAGCCATTGATGCCGGCAAAAACTACCGGAACCTCGGGAAAGAGTTCTGCGCCATTGTTGACGAGCAGTTCGAGGGCGGGATTATCCAGGGCAATGATCAGGTCGAAAGTTGACTTCCGGTACTTGTCGAGCAGGTACTTTTTCAAAAAACCAAGATGTCCAGGCCCAGGAAATCGCTTGGTGTCGAGAGCTTCAACGGCGGGTACGAGATTTGGGTAATACTTCCGCAGTTCGGTGAAAATGCCGGCAACCTCGTTGTCGGTCCAGTCCTCTCCCTGGTGGTAGGAATTGAGGATGAGAAGGTTCGGATGATCCTGCCCAGCCTGGCCATATTCCGCTGGGGGCAGCAGCAAAACAACCAGGACAAGCAGCCAACGACGCAACCTTGAAAAACGGAAGGTCGTATTGATATTGAAGGAGGAGGTCTCACCGTTTTTCATCGAGTTCTCTTCTCATCACGGTAGCAAAAGTTTAAGCTCACCCCGCACAATCAACTGAAGATGGGAAAATACCAGCAACAGCCGAAATTCTGATAACTTTG
>CAYSON010000592.1:0-1937 GCA_964432635.1 uncultured Desulfopila sp. | reverse complement strand
TGAAATAGCAAGATTTATCATCGGTAGTCGATGAGCGGTCAGGAGCCCTTTCGCCAACTCGGTGAAAGGGCTCCTGTTGTTATAGGGGCAGCCGTTGCTTGTGTTGGCTGGGGGTAAACTTACGAAGCCGTGTTGAGGTAGACGTCAAGCAGTTGGCTGCCAATCATCCTCGCCAGTTGCTCGTAGAGTACCGCCTTGTTGGCTGGCGAGCCCTCGAGCAACTTCAAAAACGGCTCGCTTTCAATGCGCAGCAGTTCGCAATCACCGTCGCAGGCGGCGGACGCCGCAAATTCTTTGCGATGAATCAAGGCCGACCAACCGAAGATTTCGCCGGGCTGTTTGGCCGTGTACCACTTTCCCTTGCCCCGCTCCATGGTCACGCTTCCCTTGAGCAGGATGAAAAAAAAATCGGCCGGGTCCCCCACCTTGAACAACTTGTCACCGGCCTTGCTCGATATCGGTTCGGTCAGTTCCGTGATCGATCTGACGAATTCAATTTCCATAGCACGAAACAGATCGCCTTGTCGCAGTTGCATATGTTTCCTCCTTGTAGACTGGTTGATCCTGGACAACTCACTCCTTCCATAGCAAGAAGCTTGCCAGAAGAAATATGGAGGCATCTCAGGCGAATAGCGATTGCAAGGAGAAAAATTACCATATATGGTGAAAAAAATACGACATAAAGTGAAAAATGACATAAAACATGAAATATCGTAACTCCTATCTGTGGCGATTATGGACGACAACGAATTTTTCAAGAATGGCACCCTGCTCATCTGCAGCAGTCTGGAGATCGAGCTGGCACTGTGGCGGCTACGTGCGTTTCTCGCCGACTATCTTCCCGCCGACGAAATCTACCTCAATCTCTACGAGGCCTCGGAGGGGGCCCTGCGCTACGTGGCCCGAGCCGATAAGCGTAGCGGGGTGAAATTGGAAAAGACGGTGCGGCTACCACCTGAGATGATCAAGGCCATCGAAAACGGGACCCGTCTTCCCGACTATCTCCTCCTCAACGACCCGGAAGAGGACGAGATGGGGCGTCTCATTTGCCGGGAGTTCGGTTTCGCCGAAACCTCGATGCTGGCCATGCGTTTGAGCATTGCCGGGCAACGTATCGGGGTCATCGATGTCTTCGCGGCGGGCAGGGGTCGTTTTCGGCAGGAGCATGCCGAACGTCTGCGTCTCTTGCGCGAGCCGATCTCCATTGCCATGGCCAATGCCTTGCAACATCGCCGCCTGCTGCTGCTCAAGGAACAGTTGCTCTCCGACAATCGCTTCTTTAACCGCGAACTGATTCAAAAGGGTGCTGAGCTAGTGGTGGGTGCTTCCGGTGGTTTGCGCCAAGTTATGGAGAGCGTGGCCCAGGTGGCGTCGCGGCGCAACACCGTCCTCTTGGTCGGCGAAACCGGGGTTGGCAAGGAGGTGATCGCCACGGCCATCCACGACGCCTCGCCACGCCGCAACGAACCGTTTATCAAAATTAATTGCGGCGCCATTCCCGAAAACCTCATCGACAGTGAACTCTTTGGCCATGAGAAGGGTGCCTTTACCGGTGCCTACGAACAAAAACGCGGCCGCTTCGAAAGAGCCGACAAGGGAACAATCTTTCTCGATGAAATCGGTGAGTTGCCCCAATGGGCCCAGGTGAGGTTGTTACGGGTGCTGCAGACCCAGGAAATCGAAAGGGTCGGGGGGAGCAAGCCGATTCCTCTAGATATCCGCGTTCTCGCCGCAACCCACCGAGATCTTGCTGAAATGGTGCGCCAAGGGACCTTTCGCGAGGATCTATGGTTTCGTATCAATGCCTTTCCCCTAAGAATTCCGCCCTTGCGGGAGCGGCGCCAGGACATTCCTCAATTGATCGGACATTTTCTCAGGCAAAAGGCCAAGGAGATGGGAATCCATGGGCTGCCGGTGGTGACGCCGCAGTCGCTTGC
>CAYSON010000591.1:0-1962 GCA_964432635.1 uncultured Desulfopila sp. | reverse complement strand
GGATAAACTTGCAGACCACCGAGGCGGCGGCGAGAATCAAACAGGCGGCCAACACCTCATCACCCATGTCGATAACGTCGGAATGGCCGTGCAGCAGGGCGCAGTAGATGACCAGGGCAAAACAGATGATCGCCTTGATCTTGCCGAAGTTGTTGGCGGCTCCGGAGAATTTCAAGAGCGAGAGAATATGCCGGGCAAAAAACTGCCCCAACACCTCCACCGCAACGAGAATCCAGACCAGCTCCACCGACATGATGCCCAGATAAGCAAAGGCGATCAGCGGAGGCAGGTAGGTGAGCTTGTCGCACAAGGGGTCAAGCCATTCCCCCAGCTTGGTCGACATATCACAGCTTCTCGCGACGATGCCGTCGACGCCGTCGAGGATGGCGGCAAAGGTGAAGATGAAGATGGCGATCGACTCCAAACCGAACCCAAAATAGAGGACAAAGCCGACCAGGGCCATCGCCGTCCGCCAGTAACAGATGGAGTTGGGATGAAGCAGCCACTGGTTCTCGGCGATGTACTGGCGAAAGCTGGCACGACGCAACATCATCGAGAACCACAGATAGAACCCGGTTCCGATGGCCGCCGCCGCAGAAATGGTCAATAATCGTTCCATAGCAGTTTATGCGTAAAAAGGTTGAGGAGGCAGATGTCGCGCCTATTTACCATTTCGTTGCCCGACATGCACCAAACTTTGCCGATGGTGCGCTCCCAGCCCGCACCCGATGACGCTCCCCTCAAAAACCGCCGACCATGCGCAGCAACCGAAAATGGTTGGTGAACGCAGTGCGCAGCACCGCCACATAGTTATACTGGGCCCGCGACAGACTGGTGATGGCGTCGAGCAGATCGGACTCGCGCTGCAAACCCTCCTGGTACTTCAACTCGGTAATGCGCAAATTCTCCTCGGCCTGTTCGATGGAGCGTTTGGCCACCGGAATATAGTCCAGACTGACCTGAAGGTCGATAAAGAGGTTGTCGAGGTCGTTTTTGAAACTCTCCTTAAGCTCCTTCAATTCCTGCTGCTGCGACCGCAGTTGCAGGCGACTCTTGGCCACCGTGGCCTCGGTGGCCCGTCCCTGGTAGAGGTTAACTGGCAGCAGCATTTGGGCGCGCCACTCCTCCTCGGGAGTGGAGGCGTCAACGACCAGGGTTTCGTCGGCACGGCGATAGCTGCCGACAGCGTCGACCCGCGGATAGTACCCACTGTTTGCCACCTCGATCTGCGCCGTGGTGGCACCGATGGCCATCTCTAACACCTTGATTTCACTTCGTTCAGTCAGCATCTTGGCGGCATATGCATCGTGATCGACGAGCGGCGGTTGCTTGTCAAAATCACCAAAATCAAGGACTCCGAAGTCGATTGGCACCCCGACCTGTCGCGACAAGTCGTTGATGCTCTTCTTCAGTCCGACATCGGCGGCTCTCGTGGTAATGTCGGCATCATCGTAGTCGACACGAAATTTTAGCAGCTCATTTTTGCCAATCAGACCGACTTGGTAACGGCTCTCCCCATCCCGGTAGACCTTGGCCAGGGTCTGGAAGGCCGAATCGGCCACCTCCTTGTTGGCGCGCCGCTCGAACACCGCCAGATAGGCCAAGGCGACGGCCAGCTGAATGTCCTGACGCAGACCTTGCAGCCTGTAATCTTCGATCTGTCGCAACATCTCGGCGGCTTGCACCCCGTACTTATCACGAAAACCGGCAAAGAGATTCCAGCTGATCTTGGCCTGAAAGAGAGAATTTTCCTTGGTCTCGAGAATGTTGGCCTCATCAAGGAGGTTGGCGTTGTAGGACAGATCGGCCGAAGGATAGAGAGCGGAACGAGTGCGCACGATCTCCTGCTCACTCTGTTCCAGGTTCGCTATGTACTGTTCCACCACCGCCCGATTCGAGAGGGCCATCTTCTGCATCTCTGGAAGATTCATGGCCTGAGCAAGGGAACCACTGAGGACCAAG
>CAYSON010000590.1:0-1974 GCA_964432635.1 uncultured Desulfopila sp. | reverse complement strand
CACATTTTTTTGCTTTTTCTTTTTCAATTCTTCGGCATGACTTATGTCGAAGCAACAGCGCTATGGCGCACATCAGTTGTCACACAGCAATAGGAGGTTGATATGGCAGACACGGTAAACAAGGCTCTGGAACCGCAGCTCGATCGACGCGGATTCCTCAAGGGATGCACAATGGCGGCGGCGGCCTTGGGGCTGTCCGAGGCGATGATCCCAAAACTCGTCGAAGCGGCCGCAACCGCTGAGCGTCCACGGGTCATCTGGCTCCATTTCCAGGAATGCACGGGTTGTACCGAGAGTCTCTTGCGCTCGTCCCATCCGGACCTGGCTCGCCTGCTCCTCGACATCATCTCCCTGGATTACCACGAAACGGTAATGGCCGCCGCCGGCCACCAGGCCGAAAAATGTCTCCACGACACTGTAGATAAGCACCCCTTCCTCCTGGTGGTCGAAGGCGCCATTCCCACCAAGGACAACGGCATCTATTGTAAGATCGCCGGCAAAACCGCCATGGATATCCTCAAGACCGTGGCCCCCAAAGCCACCGCCATCATCGCCATCGGCACCTGTGCCACTTTCGGCGGCGTTCAGGCGGCAGCACCGAATCCAACCGGCGCGGTCGGCGTCCAGGATTTGGTCAAAGGCAAGCCGATCGTCAACATCCCCGGTTGTCCCCCCAACCCGGTATCGTTCCTCGGCACCATTCTCCACTATCTGACCTTCAAAAAACTGCCGGCGCTTGATCAACTTAACCGCCCGCTCTTTGCCTATGGTCGCAGAATTCACGACCATTGCGAGCGTCGCGCCCATTTTGACGAGGGCCGTTTCGTCGAGAATTTTGGCGACCAGTTCCATAAACTCGGCTTCGGCCTCTACAACGTCGGCTGCAAGGGCCCGGAGACCTTCTCCAACTGCCCGGCGGTGCGTTTCAACGATGTCGACGTCTGGCCGGTCAGCGTCGGCCATGGCTGCATCGGCTGCACCGAACCAAATTTCTGGGACACCATGACCCCGTTCTACGAGAGACTGCCCAACGTCAAGATCCCGGCCACCGGCATCATCGACAGCGCCGATCAAGTGGGCAAGACCGTTCTCGGAGTTACCGCCGCTGCCGTCGGTATCCATGCAGTGGTTGGCATCGGCAAGCGCTTGATCAAGGGCAAGAGCGAAGAATAAATTCCGTGACACCCTGAGGTTGCCGGCCACGGTTCGGCAAATGACACCAATCCCTACCGACACGGAAAACTGCTTTCCCCGGTTCGGTATTCACTTCTTTGGAGGTTTTACACATGGCTCAGCGAATCACCATTGATCCGGTCACCCGGATCGAGGGTCACTTGAGAGTAGATGTCGAAGTTGATGGAGGCAAGGTTACCAAGGCATGGTCCTCCGGCCAGATGTATCGTGGCCTGGAGAACATCCTCAAAGGCCGAGATCCTCGCGATGCGTGGTTGTTCGTCCAGCGCATCTGCGGTGTCTGCACCACCGTGCATGCCCTGGCCTCGGTCCGTTCGGTGGAAAACGCCCTCGGCCTGGAAATCCCCTACAATGCCCAGTTGATCCGTAATCTGGTGCAAGGAATTCACTGTTTACACGATCATATTGTCCATTTCTACGCCCTCTCCGCCCTGGATTGGGTTGACGTGGTTTCCGCCTTGAGTGCCGATCCGGTAAAAACCGCCGCGCTTGCTGACAGCCTCTCCGATTGGCACGGCAACAGCCCCAAGCGCTTCGCCGCAGTCAAGGCCAAGGTCAAGGCCCTGGTCGACAGCGGGCAGCTCGGACCGTTTGCCAACGGCTATTGGGGCCACGCCGCCATGAAACTGCCGCCCGAGGCTAACCTCATGGCGGTGTCCCATTACCTTGAGGCCCTTGATTATCAACGCAAGGCCACTCAAGCCCTGGCGATCATCGGCGGCAAGAACCCGCATATCCAGAACCTCACCGTCGGCGGCGTTACCACCAACATCAACCCCG
>CAYSON010000589.1:428-1974 GCA_964432635.1 uncultured Desulfopila sp. | reverse complement strand
CCCGAGGGCAATGGATAAGAATGCCGCCGGCCCGAGCAGGGCCCCGACCACCCCGGGCAGGATGAGATGGACGCTGGTCGGCCCGAAGGGCAGGTGCACCAGGGAGGCAACAAAGAACGAGGCGGTAACCACGGCGATCTTGGGCAGTTCCTCGTTGCGCACCTTTCTCAGGCTCCAGGCCACCCCGGCCACCGCTACGGCGGCGGAGGCCAAGGTCACCGACATCGGTAGCACGCCGTCGGAAATATGCATCGTCTACATTCCTTTGCCGTCGGGCTTGCGCCGCGAGGCGACATAGGCCGCCACCCCGAAGATTCCGAGAATATAGCCGACACCGCAGCAGATCTCACCCAGACCAGGGTACACGAGTTGCTGCGAGAGTGCCGCCAGATCGCGCTTTATCTGCTTCAACTCGCGGGAAGTCTTCTCATCCTGACGAGCAAGGAGTGTGGCCAGGTCGGCACAGGTCTCCACCGCGAGGGTGGAACTGGGGGGCTTGACCTCCTCGGCCGCCACCGGCATGGCGAACACCAGGCAGACCAGTGCCGGCAGCATTGCCCCCAGCCACCCGGTTGTCTTGCCATTGCTTGTTGCCATCCTCACATCTCCGATTTTTTCAAAAGAAAAGTGGTTTTATGGCCCATGGAGGCGTTGAGGACGATAGTGAGGTCGTCTTTTGTCGCCGGCAGGGGAAAAGAGAAGCGGCCGTCCTGACCGGTTTTGCCGTTGACTATCTTTGTCCCGGCCTTGTCGAAGACCTCGACGGCGCCCGCCTCGACTTTCCTGCCGTCGGGAAAATAGCTCTCGGTGTGGACCTCGCCGTTTTCCACATAGGCAAAAATATTAACCTTGTGGGCCTGGGCCGGTGAATTCAGAAACAATAAGGCAGCAAGCCCCATCGCCACCCCGAGGAAGATTCTTATGAGATTGCCGCTCATCATCCCACCTATTTCGGATTAACGGTATGTACCCAATAGACAGCCCCGATTTCAATGCCTTTCTCGACATCGTCCTTTTTCATCTTCCACGAGGCCTCACTGAGCGCCGCAAAGCCCCACCAACCGGCCTTGGGCATAGCGTAAGAAAAGACGCCGTTGCCATCGGTCTTGACCACCTGGCTGATATAGGGATCGCTGGGTGGCTTGAGCCGGCCCTTTTTCTCCGCGGAAGGATTGAGATACTCCACCTCCACCTGAACGTTCGCCGCCGGTTGCCCCTTGACCAGCACCTGGCCGGTGAAGAGGTTGCCGGCCCACAGCCCGTAGGGGCGGGTGAGCGGGACGATCTCGGTTTCCAGGCCGACCGGCTGGTCCCAGCCCTCTTCCAGCCCCAGGGCATGGACGCAGACCTTGGTGTAGTGGATGATAAAGAGATCCTCGGCCGGCTCCCAGTAGGGCGTCGGTTCGAGATAGAAGGTGTAGTCGCCGGGGCGCTTGACCTGATAGTCGCCCTGCCAGTAGGTGAAGCTCTCGGTCTGTTCCGGGCTCTTGCCCTTCTTGGGGGTGAGCGAGGCGAGCAGATCGGTCTTTTCTCCAGCAACCATCAC
>CAYSON010000589.1:0-418 GCA_964432635.1 uncultured Desulfopila sp. | reverse complement strand
GCCTTCCATGGGATGGATGAATTTCACCGAAAGCGCCAATTTCTTGGCATCCTCCTGGCTGATGATGTCGTCGGAGGGTGTGATGACGCCGAAATGGGCGAAAGCGCAACCGGCGGTCAGCAAGAGCGAGATGGCTGCAACCACCGCCACGGGAGTTTTGAGAACCATGGGAACCTCCTTACAGGATTTTATTCATGTGATTTCGTACTGATACAAGCAGGTTTCGGTAAAATTGCCAACGCGTAACATTTTTTTTCATTTCATGCGCATAAGGTGCATGATATACATGGCGCTGTCAATGCTTTTTTTTACAGATCGTGTGAAGCATGGGTATACGACTGTATATATTCAATTTTATTTCAACTTCAACACCAAAAGGAGACTCAACATGTACAGCAAGCAACTCACCGCGGCCATC
>CAYSON010000588.1:0-1997 GCA_964432635.1 uncultured Desulfopila sp. | reverse complement strand
ACTTGCGTTCGCGAATTGCCTGGCGAACTGCCCCGGACTGCCAGTGGTCTTCGAGCGTCGCGCCCGGCCCGACGACCGCCCTGCCGTGGATTTGCGTGCTTTCCGGCAACGCCCGGGCCATCTCCTTCCGCCACCCGCCCATCGTGCGCATGGCCAATACCTTCATCGAGCCGCGGGACGTCACCTTCGACCAGATGATCGGCGATATTAAAGAAGGCATCTACGCCCGCAACTGGTACGGCGGCACCACCTCGATGGAGATGTTCACCTTCTCCGCCGGAGAGGCCTTCATGATCCGGAATGGCAAAGTCGAGGAACTGCTGCGGCCTGTAGTCCTGTCCGGCAACGTCTTCGACACCCTAAAACGCATCGACGCCATCGGCAACGACCTGGACATGAACCAGGGCGGCGGCTGCGGCAAGGGCGGCCAGTCACCCCTGCCCGTGTCCAACGGCTCGCCCCACATCCGCATCCTCAATTGCCTTATCGGAGGCCGTTAGGGGTGTTGGGTGTAGCGTGTAGGGGCGAGGCTCGGCCTCGCCCGCCCGGGGCTGGGGATGGGTGTAGGGGCGACGCCTGCGTCGCCCGTCAAAACCTTGAAAGAAGAGATATATGAACTTAAACTTCGAACAACTCCTCGATAAAGCGGCCAAAGTCGCCCAGCAGGCCGATATATTCATCGTCGACAGCGAGGAAACGCCGGTCCAATTTGAGGCTAACCGTCTCAAGGGACTCCAGACCAGGCAAAGTTCCAGTGTCGCCCTGCGCATCATTAAAGACGGCCGGCTGGGTTTTGCCGTCTCGACCCGCCCCGACGACAATGAGAAACTCCTCGAGATGGCCGTGGAGACGTCGCGATTCGGCCAAGTCGTCGATTTTGATCTTCCCGCCGCCACCATCTACCCTGAGATCAACACCTTCGACGAGGCCGTGCTCAAGGTGTCTACCGCCCAAATGGTGGCCCTCGGCGAGAAGATGATCACCGCCATTCTCGATAAACACCCCGATGTGCTGTGCGAAGGCGGCGTCGAGACGGCGCAGGTCTCGGCGCGGGTGATGAACTCCCGTGGTGTCGATACCCGCTACCGCAAGACGGTCATGGGCTTCGGCATCCAGGGCACCCGCGTTCGCGGCACCGATATGCTCTTTGTCGGCGACGACCTCGACGACTGCCGTGTTATCGACAACCCCGACGAGATCATACAAAACACCCTGACCCAACTCGAACGTGCTAGCAAAAACGTCACCGTGCGTTCCGGCGACCTGCCTGTTCTCTTCACCTCTTCGGGTGTTGCCTCGGCCTTTATCCCAGCTTTGGCCAGCGCCTTCAATGGCAAGCTCGTTTTCGAGGGGGCATCTCCCCTGGCCAAGAAACTCGGCGAGGTCGCCTTCGATAAGAAACTGTCGATCTATGACGATGCCACCATCCCCATGCGCCCCACCTCCCACCCCTGCGACGACGAGGGCGTGCCAAGCCGCCGCACCCCGCTCATCGAAAACGGCCGCGTCGCTAACTTCTATTATGATTTGAAGACCGCTGCCAAGGCCGGCAAGCAGAGCACCGGCAATGGCTCTCGCGGCCGCGGCGGGGCACCGTCGCCTTCGATCAATGCGCTGGTCGTCACGCCGGGAACGGTGACCTTCGAGGCTTTGCTGGCCGATATGAAAGAGGGCCTGGTCGTCGAATACCTCATGGGCGCCGAGCAAGGCAACGTCCTGGGCGGCGATTTCTCCGGAAACGTCCTTTTGGGTTACAAGGTTGAGAATGGCAAGATCGTCGGCAGGGTCAAAGACACGGTGGTGGCGGGCAACGTCTACAAGCTGCTCGCGGACATCACCCTCGCCTCCGATGCCCGCTGGCAGGGCGGCATTTTTACGCCCTCAATCTTCTGCCCCGCCGTCCCGGTCGCCGCCAAATAAGAGCCTTCTGTAGGGGCACGTTGCGCGTGCCCGGTCCGTATTCGAGGGGCGACCAGCAGGTCGCCCGCCCGGTCGGA
>CAYSON010000587.1:0-2013 GCA_964432635.1 uncultured Desulfopila sp. | reverse complement strand
GGTGAACTGCGGTTGCTCGAAACTGGCGTTGACCACACCGAGATGGAGGGGCTCGCTGGCGTAATTGAGCCCTTGCAGGGAGAGCGAGTTCCAGGAAAGCGGCTGGTGGGCGGGGATCGGCAGGGTGCCTTTGCTGATTGAAAGATCGCCGGCGAAGCCGATCTTGGGAAATCCGAAGTTGCCTTTGCCGGAGAGGGTCCCAGAGACACCGGCGAGAAGCGGCGAGCGGGTTACCAAGGGAAAGATGTCGGTGGCGGAGAGGCCGGCAAAGGTGGCGTCGATATTGACCGAGAAGGGGGCCAGACGAAGGTCGCCCTGCCCGTCTAGAGAGCCGCCGTTTGGCGTCTTGGCAGAGAGGGAGAAGTTTTCTTTGGCCTTCTCGAGGGTATCAAGGTTCTCTGCGGTAATGGTCAGGTCGTTATAGAGCGCCTTCTTTTTGCCTTCTTGATCTTTTTGCACGGCGAGTTGGCCGTGATAGCGGAGTTCCTGCAACAGATATCTGCCTGCGCTAAAGGATTGCAGCACCAACGGCATCTTCCCAGTCTGCAGGTAGGTCACGCCGCTGTTGATGGCGACCTTGCCGAAATGGATGGTTTTAAGGGCGGTGGCCAGCGAGGTGCACTGTACCGTCGGGGCCTCGAACACCAGGGTTTTACCTTCGACAAGCTTGACGTCAGAGGCGTTGAGCTCAGCTCCGGAAATTTTGAAGGTGAGGGTGTCAACGGCCTTTTCGGGGGGGGAGACGGTTAACTTGCCTTTGAGGCCCGCTCGCCCCGAGACGGTAAAGGTATCGTCCGCGCCCAGCGTCTTGAGGAGATCGGCAAGATCGAAATCGTTCAAGCTGAGTTCGCCGACCTGGCTGCCTGAGGGCGCAAGGTTGCCTTGCCAGGTGAAGGAAGCAGAGCTGCCTGCCTCTCCTCCCTGAAGAGAAAAGGTGCCGCCCGCGCCGTCGTTCTTTTCGTTTGTTGCGGCGGCATCGTATCCCGTGATCTGCAGGAGAAGACCGTCCCAGGAGTTTTTTGGTTGATTGGCGCCTCGAGCCTCCCAAAGATGATAGGAACCGTCCTCAATGGTCAGCGACTCTAGTTTTATGGACGGCGGGGCGGCACTGGCCACTGCGGCCCCCGGCACGGCGGGAGCAGTCTTGTCCTTTTTGAACAGGGGATCGAGGGAGTCGAGCAGGGTGGTTCCAAAGCTATGGAAGGCCGGTTTTATGGAGGAGATGTTCTTAAATGCCACCGATTTGCTCATGGGCACCATTCGTCCGGAAATGTTTGTCTTGGGCGCGGTGACAAAGAACATTTCCTCGCTGGTGTTGAACTCCACGGCGGAGAGCTGTAGCTCGAAATCGATGGCGACCTTGTCTTCCTCTTTGTTGGTTGGATCGAAAATAAAATCGACTTTGCCGTCGACTTTGCCGCCGGTGAAAACCAGCGGCAGTGGTGTAGGCAGGTATTCGGCGTAAAGTGGCAACTCCAGCCCGTGCAAATTGGCGGTCAGAGTGGTGGGGCCTCCCCCTCCTTCGCCAACAAAGGCCTTGCCGGATAGTTCCACCGAACTGCCATTGATTACTGCGGAAAAACTCGGACGCAGGTACTGGTTGCTTTGGAAGGGAATATTGGAAAAGCTTGGTAACTCCATGTGCAGCTTATCGATGGTGTGGGTCTTGCCGGTCGGCTTGTCGGAGAAAAGGATCCTGCCCTCTTTGACCACGATATTGTTCAGGGAAAAGAAAAAAGGAAGTTCAGAAAAGCTCAGCAGGTCGGCTGTGCCATCACCGGCCCGTGGTTGAGTGAAGCGGGAGAAGTTGTAGCTGCCGTCGATTTCCCTGGCCAGATGCAGGGTGAGCCCGGTCAGGGTCACCGTGTTGCAGACCAGATCGAGACGGAGCACTGAAATCGGAGCGAGCTGAGCATCAAGATGGCTCAACGAGGCGAGGGGGGTGCCGCTTGCGTCGCTCAGTTTGGCCTCGGCTACACGAAAGTGAAACGTCAGGGGATTGAAGGCGATGGT
>CAYSON010000586.1:0-2015 GCA_964432635.1 uncultured Desulfopila sp. | reverse complement strand
TCGACGCCCCCCTCAAGTACCGCACCTTCGCCCTGCCGGTAACCGTCGACGACCGCTATACCAGCCACTGGACCATCGATCTCGGTTCCTACCACAGCTCCATCCTCTACCCCTTCGCCGAGAAACACGCCCTTCTTGAGAGGCCGGGGGGGGATATCGTCAGCCAGGGCATGACCAGCCTGTCGCTGGAACGCAACATCCTTTTTAACTGTCTGCAGGTCGGCGCTTTCCGTCTCGACCGGCCGATCATCGCCCTGCCGCTGGAAAAAGGTGTCGGCGCCACCGCCCTGGGCGAGGTCGGTGGCAACCTCGGCAATTCCACCCTCAATCACTTCCGCCTCTTTCTCGACTATCCCCGGCAGCAGGTGATCTTCGAACAGGGCGCAACCTTCAACGACGAGACGCCGCATGACCGCTCAGGCCTGATCATCGGCCGCGGCGACAACAACCAGCCGATCCTCTCGCTGGTGGCCGCGGGCAGTCCCGGCGCCAAGGCCGGACTGCTTGCCGGCGATTTTCTGGTGGAATTTGCTGGGGAGTCCATCGGCCCGGAGGCGCCGATTGTGGCCCTACGCGAGAAGCTGCGCGGGCCTGCCGGCAGCACCATAGAGCTCAAGGTCAGGCGCGGCGACGAGCTGCTCTCGGCAACAGTGACCTTAGAAGAGCTCTTTCCGAAGAGCAGCGGTTGCGCCGCTCCCTCCTCTTGACCCTTTCGAGCGTTCTTTAGGGATATCTACTTGTTGGGACGGTGGGGCTCATCCTCGCGGATTTTGAGCCGATTACACTTTGAGTGATCTTGAGAGTAGCAAGGGCTGGCTGAGAGGGGGAAGATCAAAGTGGATTTAGCGACTTGCACGCTGCAGTGCTTTGTTGGCGGCAATGTTCTCTAGTCGTTCAGCCAACCAGACCTTTATGATAGACTGGCGTGTGACTCCAACGCGACTGGCCTCTCTATCCAACGATTCAATCATCCAGGCAGGAAAATCAACATTCACACGTTTCTGTTCTTGCATGCTCCTCCTGGCTTTGGCGATATCCAACATATCGAGAACGTCATCACCTTTGTCAAACTTTTCATCAAATTCTTTAGCTTTCATACAAAGACACCTCTTCTTTTCTTGACCGTCTTACTGAGATTATTCTGAGACGATTTCCTCGATAAGTGATCACACCAGACCAATGAATACCTGAAATCACCCCAATTACTAAAGAACGAGGTTCGTCAACCGTTTTTGCCGGTATTTCGAGCAAATCTGGATCATCCCACAGTCGCTGTGCATCAACAAAATCGATGCCGTGCTTCTCAAGATTGGTTTGACTTTTCTTTTCATCAAATTCAAATGTAACCATAGAGTGAAAAATATACCTTTTCTATTTCCTGGTCAAGGGAACTCAATCTCAGCCGCAGCTGGTTCTGCCAATCTTGCTCAGAGCAACCCGGCGATGGCCTGAGCGAAAGGAATGGCCGCGGGCTGGTGGTAGCGCAACCACAACTCCGGCTCAATCAACTCAAGTTCCATCACCGCGTATCGGTGGGGTGCGACCTGCACCATATCCACACGGCCGTAGGCCGGCAGAGGAAAGCAGGAAGCCATCGCTCTTTCCGCCAGATCTATCTGCTCCGCAGTGGGCTGGTGGGCGTGCACGGTTCCGCCGTAGTCGTCCTGCACCCGGAAGTCACCAGGTTTTGCCACCTTGCGGACGGCATGCGAGTATCGTCCGTTGAAGAGCATTAAGGTATCCTCGCCATGCTCGACGATTGCCCGCTGGAAGGGTTGCAACAGCAGCGACTCGGCCGCGAGTAAGGAGCGAACGATGTCGTCCACTGCCGGGGCGTTGGCCCGATTGATGCGGTAGGTGTGTCGCGCCGCCCCGGAAACACATGGCTTGATGACGGCATCCTCCCAACCGGTTTCATCAAGAAGCTCCGCCAAGGAAATCGTCGTGCCGCGCTCAACGAATCGCGAGGGAACGACGGAGATCCCTTTCCCCGCGAGGTCGGCGAGGTAGTGCTT
>CAYSON010000585.1:0-2015 GCA_964432635.1 uncultured Desulfopila sp. | reverse complement strand
CGGTGGCCGGCATGTTGCACTAGCAGGCTAATTCCGGCGGCGAGAGCGGCCTTGGCCAGTTGGACCTGCCTGATGTCGTTCAAGGTGATAGTGAGCGGCCGGGTAGCGCTACTCAGGATAAACTCACGGCCGATACCGTTCTTGTCGACCCGTACCCCCGGAAGACCTTCAGTCATCCTCCCATTAGCCAGGACCAGACCCGCTTGCACCATTTTTGCCAAGGCGTCGATAATTCCCGAACCACACAGACCGAGCGCCTGGCCCCCACCAATCACATGCAAATCGGGCTGATACGTATCGGGATCGATGGTAAGCCGGTCGACAGCGCCGGTGACAGCACGCATTCCACAACTGAGATGGGCACCTTCCAGGGCCGGACCTGTGGCGCAACTCGTCGACCAGAGCTGCCCTGCGTTGCCGATGACCACCTCCCCGTTGGTGCCGATATCAAGGAGCAGGGTAATCTCCTCCCGCTCATAGGTGCGATCGGCAAGGATCGCAGCCACCGTGTCGCCACCGATGAATCCGGAAACCAGCGGAAAGAGGTGGACGTTGACTCCGGTTGGCAGTTCCAGACCGATATCTGCCGGCCGAACATCAAGGGAGGTGCGGAGAACGGGGCGATAGGGAGAACTGCCAAGAGTGGCCGGATGGACACCGAGAACCAGGTGCTGCATGGTGGGGTTGCCGACCAGGCAGACTTCGTCGATGGCATTGGCTGCATGGCCGCTTTGTTCGAGGCAGAATCGAAGGAGACGGTTCAGCCCAGTGGCGGCCAGTTGCTGGAGGATTTCCGTACCCTGTTTCTGCTCGCAGGCGTAGGCGATGCGGCTTACAACGTCTTCGCCATGACGCCGTTGCGGGTTGGCGTTAGAGGCTGAGGCAATGATCTGACCGCTAGTTAGGTCGCAGAGGTAGGCGGCCAGGGTGGTTGTGCCGAGGTCAAAGGCTACTCCCAGTGATGCCTGGTGTCGTCCGGCCAGCACCGAACGGAGTCCGAGATCTCTGTGGGTAATCAGGGTGAGGTCGTCGAAACGGTCGAGTCTGCCAAGTTGCCTGATAACCTCAATAGCCGGAGTGTGGGGGTGACCCGGCAGGGAGCCCGGGAGAAGTTGCTCGACGAGGTCAAGAGGCTGCCGGCTGTCCGGCGACTGCTGGTTGTTTGAAATCAACAGCCGCTGGACCATCGGATCGATGGCGTAGCTTTCGCCGATCCGGTTCTTGTCACCAGCTTCCAGAGAGTCGAGGGATTCCGGAGGAACCGTGATCTGCAAACTGCCGCGGGGGTAAAGTGCGCAGGCGAGTCGATAGTCGTCGGCGATTTCCTCCGCTGACAGCAGGTTCAGTTCGTTTGCCTCCGGCGGGGCGGTGTGCGCCTCGGGTGTCGCCATAACCTTGCAGCGCCCGCATTTCCCCTTGCCGCCGCAATCCGAGCGCAGGGAGATGCCCACCTGCTCGGCGTCGTCTAGAATCGTCTTCTCCGGCCGGCATCGGGAGGTTATACCGGCCGGCTGGTAGACAATTCGATGCTCTTGACTGTCTTCAGAAGAAGAGATTTTGTTCAACCCGCTTCCCTGGTTGGATGGTGAGGAAGTTGTCATCGTACGGCCTATCCGAAAAAAATGAGTCGTGGTCGTGGCAGCGGGGACGAACCACCCTTTCCCGGCAAGCAGTGACCCCGGCTATGCCGGTAGAACAGAGAACGCAGCCGAGGACATTCTGCCGGACGGCACCGATGATCTGATCAATAATGTGCTGAATCGCCGGTACCGTCCGCTTTGGGGTTCGTTGAAGAGATTGCTGCAGGTAGTGGAACTGGAGATCGGTGCCCTCCCCGACACAGATACTCCAACTCCGGTATAATGACCTGGCTGTCTTGACCTTTTGCTCTTCCTTTTCTATCACTCAGAACTCTTCGTCAGTGGCTAAAACATTTTCCCCGGTAGCCAGGTGATGATCCCCGGGAAAAAACATAATAAGACAATTGCGAGCATTTGCAGGCCTAAGAAAGTGAA
>CAYSON010000584.1:0-2017 GCA_964432635.1 uncultured Desulfopila sp. | reverse complement strand
TGACCATCCGTCGGGTCATTCCTGCGGCGTGGCCAGGATTCTCCCTGCGCTACCGGCATGGCGAAGCCCTCTATGACATTCAGGTTGAAAATCCACAGGGCTGCCAGCAAGGCATTGCGTGGATGGAACTCGATGGCAAACGCTTAGACGATCAGACGATTTTGCTCGAAAAAACGTTCATCGAGCATCGCCTCAAGGTGAGAATGGGCAGTCCGGAGCAGGAAAATTAACCACTCAACTGGGGTAAGGCGTACTCCTGGCCGACGCAGCAACCAGCCTGATGCCTGGACAGCGCAGCACTCTATGGAAAACATGCCTTCAGGGCCAGAATCTTCCGTTACAGCCAATTACGCCTTTTAAAGAAAGCGAGCATAACGGTCGCCAGTGCCGCCATGCCCGACAGCACCATGTAATATCCCCACCTCCATTGCAACTCCGGCATATTGGTGAAATTCATTCCGTAAACCCCGGCGATAAAGGTGAGGGGGATGAAGATGGTGGCGATGATGGTCAGCACCTTCATGATTTCATTCATCTTGTTGCTGTTGCCGGATAAAAAGGTGTCGTGCATGCCGCTGATAATCTCGCGATAGGTCTCGACCAAATCGATGATTTGCACCGTGTGGTCATGGAGATCGCGGAAAAACATCTTTGTCGCCGCTCCGATCAGCGGTGAGTCGGTCTTGGCTATGGTGGCGATTTCCTCGCGGAGCGGCCAAACGGCCTTGCGCAAGAAAACGATTTCTCGCTTTAATCGATGGATATCTCTCAAGTGCGTCGCTTTCGGCGCTGCCAGGATTTCATCGTCGATATCCTCAATATGATCGCCAAGCTCATCCAGGGAGACAAAATATTCGTCAACGACGCGATCGAGAATGGTATAGGCGAGATAGTCGGCGCCCTCCCTTCGTATCCGCCCTTTGTTGGAACGGATGCGCTCTTTGACCGAATCGAAATCCTTACTTTCAACCTCCTGAAAGGAGATGACGAAGGTATCGCCAAGAATGATGCTGACGTTTTCATGGGCGATCGATTTGATCTCCTTGTCGAAACCGAGCATCTTGATGGCAAAAAAGATGTAGCTTTCATACTCTTCCACCTTAGGCCGTTGATTGGTGTTGGAGATGTCTTCCGTGGTCAGCGGGTGCAGGCCGAAGAGATTGGCCAGCTTTTGTATGGTATCGACATCATGGATGCCGATGACGTTGACCCATGTAGTGGTGGCGGTGTCTCGCAGTCGCCGACAATCGTCGACGCTCGCCCCGTGCAGCTCCTCGAGATGCTCCCCGGAGTAGCCGATGATGTCAATCTTGACCACTTCCTGCTTGCGTTCCCCAATAAAGACCGGCGTTCCCGGTGGCAATCCGGCCTTACCTATCCTGGTGATGCGTTTACCGCGCTGTGATCGGCTGGTTTTTTTCATCAAGTACACCGTTGGCATTGTTGGCAAGAGAACAGACAGAAACTGCAACCATAGAGCAATTGTACAACCAGATCAACCGATGGGGCAAGGAATGAGGGTGGTGCTGGTTACTCCGCAACGAAAACCTGTCGGAAAATATGAGGAAAATCGTCAAAGCACACAAGAAGGATGGAGTAGTCACCAAGGTACTTGAACAGCAAGGGCATAAGTTTTGATTGAGCAGGCTGGCTGCTCTGCTCAGCTCTAAACCGCAAGGGGATTATGGCTACTGGGTTGCAAGCGTAGCCTACCTTAGAATTGATATGACGACGGGAAGGCCTTGAAACAATTGGGCAGCGCACTTGGAATTCGTACCAGCTGAAGGTCACCATACCTGTTGATCCCTCTCTTTGGGGTGATACTCAGCCAATTGGAAAGCGCGATCATAACAAAAAAATACAAGAAAAATTAATAGGAAACAAGGGGTCAGAAACAAGGGGTCAGGTCTTGTAATTTGCTAAAAATCAATGCGCCGGATGAATCGGTGATTACCCAGTTAGCGAGGGGAACGAATGAGTCCTCGAAAGACTATGTTAATACTTTTGAACCTGCTGG
>CAYSON010000583.1:0-2034 GCA_964432635.1 uncultured Desulfopila sp. | reverse complement strand
GAGGGACCGCCGGTGTCGGGCTTTAGACCACCGGTTCCTCGGGAGGAGGCACCAGGGTTTCGAGCTCGATATCGGTGCCGACGACACCCTCATCCCATGGGACGGCTGGCCTCATCAACCAGACAAAGGATGGAGCGGTAGGGAATCCCGCCATGCAGGGAGAGGCCGATCTCGCAGGTTTTGCTGGTTGAATAACCGGTTTCGCAGGTGCAGACGTGCTCCTTGAGCCCATGCAGGGCGGCCTCGTTCAGCTCGGGAAAGTTGAACCCGCGGTCACCGGCGAAGCCACAGCAGTAGATGTCCTCCGGCATCACCACCTCGCTGGCGCAGGCCCGAGCCAGTTGCAGTAACTTATCCTCCAGTCCCATCTTGCGGGTGGAGCAGGTAGGATGAACCGCCACTTTGGTCGGCAGCTGGGTGAACTGCAGCCGCTCCATGAGAAAGGAGAGAACGAACTCGATCGGCTCAAAGAGCCGCAGGCGGGGATCGAGGGTGTTGCGCATGCGGTAGAGGCAGGGGCTGGTGTCGCAGAGCACCGGCAGCTGCCCCTGGCGCGAAGCGGCCAAGAGGGCCTGGGACAGCTCCGCCGCCTTGCGGTCGGCCTCGACCATGAAACCCTTGCTCTCGAAGGCCTGACCGCAGCACAACCCGTCCAAACCCTCCGGCAGGATAACGTTGTAGCCGGCCTTGGCAAGCAAGGACGCCACCACCTCGGGCAGCGAGCGCCGCTCCTCATCGTGCCGGGCCGGACCGCCCATGAAGCGGGAGGCGCAGCTGGGGAAATAGACCACCGTGAGCAGGCTGTCTCCGGCGGGGGGCGGCGATATCACCTTGCCGGCAGTGGGCATCTCCTGGTTCCATAGGGGCAGAGTGTTGACGCTAACCCGGCGCGCCAGGCGCGATGCCTGATGAAGCACCTTGGTGCCGACCTTGTCGTGCACCACATCGACCGTCTTCAGGGTCTTGTCAATCACCTTGCCGACTGCGGCGAAGTGATCGGCGACATAGCGGGCCACCTTTTCGGCCATCTTGCCATTGGCTTCCTGCCGCAACGCCTTGACCATTTTGCCGGTATCGATGCCCACCGGGCAGCGGGTGGCACAGAGGCCGTCGGCGGCGCAGGTATCCTTGCCGGGATAGCGGTAGAGACGGCTGAGTCGTCGTACCTGCTGCAGCTGCGTTGGATCGCCCATGAGGCGACTGATCTCGCGGCGGCTGGCGATGCGCTGACGTGGGGGGAAGGTCAGATCCTTGGAGGGGCAGACCGGTTCACAGAAGCCGCATTCGATGCACTTGTCGACCACCTCGTGGGTCGCCGGCAAGGGCTTGAGATTCTTGATGTGGGCCTGGGCGTCCTCGTTGAGAATGACCCCGGGGTTGAGGATATTCTCGGGGTCGAACAGGGCCTTGATCTGGCGCATCAGGGCAAAGGCGGCCTGGCCCCACTCTTTTTCGACAAAGGGCGCCATGTTGCGGCCGGTGCCGTGCTCGGCCTTGAGTGAGCCGTCGTATTTCTCCACCACCATCGCCACCACCTCGTCCATCAGGCCCCGATAGCGCTCCACCTCGCGCCCTTGCGAAAATTCCTGGGTGAAGACGAAGTGGAGATTGCCGTCCAGGGCATGGCCAAAGATGATCGCCTCGTCATAGCCGTACTTTTTGAACAACCGCTGCAGGTCAAGGGCGGCATCGGCGAGGTGTTCGTGGGGAAACGCTACGTCCTCGATGATCACCGTGGTGCCGGTACGGCGCACCGCCCCCACCGCCGGGAAAAGCCCCTTGCGGATCTTCCACAGGGCGTTGTATTCCGCCGGCACGTCGGTGAAATGGAAGGGGCGCACCGTGGGCAGCTCAGACAGGGCGCCACTGATCGTCTTGATCTGGGTGGCAAGTGTCTTGGCGGTTTTGGCACGGGTCTCGACCAGCAGGGCGGTGACGGTTTCGCCCAACTCCTGGAGATACTCGGGCATGCCCGGCTTACCGGTAACCGAAGCCAGCCCGGCGCGATCGATGAGCTCGGCAGCAGCCACCGGC
>CAYSON010000582.1:573-2034 GCA_964432635.1 uncultured Desulfopila sp. | reverse complement strand
GCTGCTCGGTTGTACCTATGGGGATGACTATCAGTGACATTTCGTCAAAGGTTCGGAGATCGCCAATAAGCGTATGGAAAATATTGGTGATACCCTAAAGACTCTTGGCCTTGAGCCGGAACGGTGCGCAGCCACTCAGGTTGCCATCACCGATTATGATAAGATTCCGCAAATCGTCAACGATTTCGTGGAGCAGGTTGTCGAGATGGGTCCCAACCCGTTCAAAGGTTTCTAAAAATCGAAGGTTCCGCAACGGCTTTTCGACACCGTTGCGGAACGTATGCGCTTTGCAACGAACCGTTTTGATCGATGCAACTTAGTTGATTGATTTGGAGGATTAAATGAACGTTCAACCTGATTTGGAGTTTATACGATCGCTGAAGGAGGCCGGCGGGGATACACTGAAGAAGTGCTTTCAGTGTGCGACCTGTTCTGTCATGTGCCCCTTGAGCAAGGAAGGCAAGCCTTTTCCCCGCAAGGAGATGATTTGGGCACAGTGGGGAATGAGGGACAAACTGGTCACTGACCCCGATGTCTTCCTGTGTCATCAGTGCGGTGACTGCACCACCCATTGCCCACGCGGTGCCAAGCCGGGCGACGTGCTCAGCTCGATTAGAGCCTACGCTTATACGTTTTACGGCTGGCCCAAACCGTTGGCCAAGTTGGCATCGAGCGCCAAAGGGCTACCGATTCTCATCGGGCTACCGGTGGTGGTGATTTTCATCATGTGGCTGCTTTCCGGAGCCATGCGATTTCCCACCAGCGAGGAATTTAGCCAGTACGGTTATCAGCGCTTTTTCGGAACCTGGGATTTTTATTGGTACGCGAAAAACATTTTCTTCATCGTTCTGATCATGGTGCCATCCCTCGGCCTGGCGCTGTTTTCGTCGTTTAAAGGCATCAGCACCATGTGGAAAACCATGAGTGAAGACGCTGGTCTCAATAAGGAGTATCGGCCTTCGGTCGGGCAGTTTCTCAAGGATTTTCTCTGGCCCTCCTTGATAGAAATCGTCAAACACAGCCGCTTCCGCGAATGTACTACCAACATTGACCGCGTTCAGGGCCATCTGCCGCTGATGCTTGCCTTTATTGGTTTGGCCATCGTCACTACGTGGTCGCTGTTGAAGAACGACGTCCTTGGTCTCATTTGGCCTTCGTTGCACGGCCCCATGGCGATTACCGATCCCTTTAAGATTCTCGCCAACATTTCGGCCATTGCCTTGCTCTTTGGCGTTGGGGTGCTGTGGGCGAACCGGAAAAAGGCCGAAGCCGAGTTAAAGACCCAAGCAACTTTCTATGACTGGTTTCTCATCTGGGAAATTGCCGCAGTTGGCGTGACCGGGCTAGCCGCACAGCTACTCCGCTGGGCAGAAATGCCAGTATCGGGTTACATCGTCTACTTCCTCCATCTGGTTTCGGTCATGATGCTCTTTCTGTATCTGCCCTACACCAAGTTTGCTC
>CAYSON010000582.1:0-563 GCA_964432635.1 uncultured Desulfopila sp. | reverse complement strand
GAAAAATATCGGCAGAGTGTCTATGCCAAAAATAGCTGAGGGCTTTGTCTTCCTGTTGGTTCTGTAAAGTTTTTGTGAAGACAAAAGGCTTGGTCGCTACTGACCAGGCCTTTTGTCTTTTTAAGGGAATGGCGTTATGAACAGCAATTGCTCTTCGGTTGGGAAAACAGAAGAGCCTGCCGCATGTAAAATATACGTTGTGCTCAGCCATAGAATTAGGTATATTAGTCGGTCTTGTAAGCTGGCGTAGCTCAATGGTAGAGCTCCTCACTTGTAATGAGGTTGTTGTGGGTTCAATTCCTATCGCCAGCTCCAGTAAAATATAACTTTACAAAGTAGAAAGAAGAGTTTAAAGAGACGTGTCTTTTCAGGCATTCTCCATGGAGGGGTTCCCGAGCGGCCAAAGGGAACAGACTGTAAATCTGTCGGCTCAGCCTTCGGAGGTTCGAATCCTCCCCCCTCCACCACGACTCTTCTGTTTTGCAAAGAGATATACCGGGCGGGAATAGCTCAATTGGTAGAGCATCAGCCTTCCAAGTTGAGGGCCGCGAGTTCGAGCCTCT
>CAYSON010000581.1:0-2051 GCA_964432635.1 uncultured Desulfopila sp. | reverse complement strand
GGGTATGAATTACGCGGGTACAACATCGTCCCTGATGTCATTCCCGCCATTGTTGACGAATTGCGGCGCTTTGTCGACACCCTCCAGGTTTCCTTGATCGTCACCACCGGGGGAACAGGGGTTGCCCCGAGCGATGTTACTCCAGAGGCGATGGAGCAGGTAATCGAAAAGGAACTGCCCGGCATGGCTGAAGCAATGCGGGCGGCAAGCCTGCTCAAGACATCACGAGCCATGCTCTCACGTGGGCGAGTGGGAATTTGCGGGAATACACTTATTGTCAATCTCCCCGGCAGCCTCAAAGCAGTGAAAGAAAACCTCGAAGTTGTCCTGCCTGTGCTGCCGCACGCCTTAGAAAAAATTGCGGGAGGCACCGCCGATTGCGGTGCCTCCCTTTGAGTAAAGCCCCTTACTGGTTTTCTACTTCAAAAATAATGTTTCTAGCGGTTCTTTCGACCAGGTAACCGCTTTCAAGAACGAATCTCGACGCGCGGCTCGTTTTCCTCGTCCAAGGCGACGATTTCGCCGATAACAAAGGCCTCTTCGCCAACGGCTTTGAAATGGTGGAGGATGTCGCTGACGTTATCCTTGTTGATCACTACCAACAACCCGATTCCCATATTGAAGGTCCGGTACATCTCCTCCTCGGATATATCTCCGAGCCGCTGCAGCAGAGGAAATATCGGAGGGATGTTCCATGTGCCTTTGTTGATCACCGCTTTGCAGCCTTTGGGGAGAACTCTGGGGGTATTGTCGATAAAGCCACCACCAGTGTTATGCACCATCCCGTTGATGCGGTAGTTCTTCAAGACGTTAAGCACCGATTGCACGTAGATTCGCGTTGGTTTTAGGAGTTCTTCACCCAGCGTGCAGCCCAATTCCTCAAGGTATTGGTCGACAGTCAAGTGGTTGTCGACAAAGCACACTTTTCTGACCAAGGAATAACCGTTGGAATGAAGACCGCTGGAACTTAGTCCGAGGATTATATCGCCTGCACTGATATCGGAGCCGTCGATAATGGAATCGCGGTCGACAATGCCGGTGACAAAACCGGCCAGATCGTAGTCTTTATTGAGATAGAGACCGGGCATTTCGGCGGTCTCTCCTCCAACGAGAGAGCACTGGGCTTGACGACAGCCCTCGGCGATTCCGCTGATGATCTCCCTGGCCACCTCAAGATCAAGTTTACCGACGGCGAAATAATCGAGAAAACAGAGGGGAGTAGCGCCGCCGACGATCAAATCGTTGACGCACATTGCCACCAGATCAATACCTATTGTATTGTGTTTATTACACATATGGGCAACAAGAAGCTTTGTGCCGACCCCGTCGGTTGAGTTGACGATGACCGGCTTCTTGTACTTATTGGTGTCGATGGCCACATGCGATGAAAAACCACCGATTCCGCCGAGTACGCCGCGTTGATGTGTTGAGGCTACCAGATCCTTGATCGTTTCGACAAAGGCATTGCCCTTATCGATATCCACCCCGGATTCTTTGTATTTGTTTGACTTTTCCTTGTTCATCGTGATAGCGATTTTCCTGTTTGTTGGCTGAAGGATGTTGCTGAGAGGAAGACCAAATTTTTGTACAAGTCATAATATTAGCGCACCTTCGAAAAAGCAATGCAATTGCACGGAGGGCTACAAATGATGAATTTTCCGTGGTCGTTGCGACCAAGGATGAGGTTGAAAATTGGGTGTCCTTCTGGTAGAAAGAGCGCCTATGAAACTGCTTATTCTCCTTCTCGGAATGGTTCTGATCGTTGAGGGGTTGCCTTACGTGGCCGCGCCCGAAGTCATGCAAACATGGCTAAAAAAGCTCAGCGAGATGCAACCGAATCAATTGCGAATCATGGGCTTGATCGCCATGGCCTGTGGTCTGGCGATTTGTTATATTGTTCAGAAAACATCGCTATTTACATAACGCCAAGAAAAGACAACCTTTTTCATGGTTTCCCTCGTAGGGCTCGCTAGGCACCCCTCCTGTGGAGGGCCTTTGGACATTGCACTCTGTTCGTTGGCCTTGCCAAGAGAAAAGGTGCGCAAAAGAAG
>CAYSON010000580.1:1681-2051 GCA_964432635.1 uncultured Desulfopila sp. | reverse complement strand
AGCTACAGCAGGAAGGAATTGACAATACGCTGATTTGCGACAATACCGGTGGCCACCTGATGCAACTCGGCCAGGTTGACATGGTCATCGTTGGCGCCGATCGGGTGACCCGCACCGGCGACGTGGTCAACAAGATCGGCACCTACCTCAAGGCCCTGGCGGCAAAAGACAACGGTATTCCCTTTTATGTCGCCCTTCCTTCCTCGACCTTCGACTGGAAGCTTGACAATGGCAGGGACATTCCGATAGAACAGAGAGCAGGAGAGGAGATCACCACACTGACCGGCAAGGATGGCGACGGTATTTTGCGGACGGTGCTGTTGGCAAAAGAAGACACCCGCGCGGCAAACTACAGTTTCGACGTCACCCC
>CAYSON010000580.1:0-1671 GCA_964432635.1 uncultured Desulfopila sp. | reverse complement strand
GTAACGTCGCTGATCACCGAACGGGGGCTAGTTAAAGCGGAACGGAGCGCCATCCGCCGACTCTTTCCCGAGGCCGGGGGCAACGCCAAGCAAAGCTGCAGGACAGACCATGAAAATCCGCGAGCATAGGAAATTTATCCGCTACGATGCCCTGCACCTTCTCGACTATCTGGTGCTCGACGAAGAGGGGAAAGCAGGTGCCTACTCAATGGGTCGAACCATCGACGTCAGCATCGACGGCATAAAACTGGAAACCATTTATCCGCTCAAGGCAGGCACCCGTCTGCTCATAACCGTCGGCCTCGAGGACGACCTGATCAACCTCGAGGGACAGATCACCCACACCGCCCCCTGTGACGGCCGCTTCCTTTCCGGCGTCACCTTTCTCAAGATCACCAAGGATGGCCGTCGCGTCCTCGCTAAGTACGTCGAGGCCTTTCGCCAACGCAAAAAGGATCTGACCAGGGAGGAGGAACCTCCCAGCCAGTCCCCGTAATTATCCTTCCCGCCCGTCTCCCCTACTTCGAATCCTGCCGTCCGTAGACATCCTCAAAGCGAACGATATCGTCTTCGCCGAGGTAGCTGCCGATCTGCACCTCAATCAACTCAAGAGCAATCACCCCAGGGTTTTCCAGGCGATGCACGGTACCGGCGGGGATGTAGGTGGATTGGTTTTCATGAAGAAGAATCTCTCTGTCGCCGTTGACCACCAGAGCCGTGCCCGAGACCACCACCCAATGCTCGTGGCGGTGATGGTGCATCTGCAACGAGAGTTTGGCCTTGGGGTTGACGCTGATGCGCTTGATCTGAAAACGCGGCAGCTCCTCGAGCACCGTATAGCTGCCCCAGGGGCGATGGACGGTGGCATGATGGCTGTACTCCTTGCGCGCCCCCGCCTTGAGTCGAGCCACAATCTTCTTGACGTCCTGGGAGCGCGACAGCGGGGCGATCAGCACCGCGTCGGCGGTTTCCACCACCAGGGTGTCTTCCATGCCCACCGCCGCCACCAGCACGTTTTGCGATTTGATCAGACAATTGCGCGTATCCTCGAGCAGCACATCGCCCTGCACCACATTGCCCTGCTCATCTTTGTCGAGCACCTCCCACAGCGCCTGCCACGAGCCGATATCGCTCCAACCAAGATCAGCAGCAATCACCGCACCGTTTTCGGTCCGCTCCATCAGTACATAGTCGATGGAGTCGCTGGGACAGGCAGCCATGGCCGCCGCATCAAGGCGGAAGAAGCGGCCATCACCCACGCCTTTGCCGACCGCCTCGCGCATTAGCGTCAACATCTCCGGGGCGTATTTTTCCATTTCGGCGAGAAGCGTGCCGACGGAAAAGGCAAACATGCCGCTGTTCCACAGGTAGTTGCCGGCGGCCAGATACTGCCGGGCGACACCCTGATCCGGTTTTTCCTTAAAAGAGCTGATCTTTACCCCCTCGCCCTGCTCGATATAGCCGTAACCGGTCTCCGGCCCGGTGGGCTCGATGCCGAAGGTCACCACCGCACCGGCCTGGGCGAGCATGGCGGCGCGGCCCACCGCCTCGATGAACTTCTCCGGCTGCAGCACCACGTGATCGGCGGGAAGCACCAGGAGGATGACATCCTCGCCCCGTTCCCGGCAAAACAGGGCGGCGGCGCAGATGGCCGGGGCGGTGGTGCGGCCC
>CAYSON010000579.1:0-2052 GCA_964432635.1 uncultured Desulfopila sp. | reverse complement strand
TTGAGGATCGCTTCAAATTCTCGGCAATCCCCGGCCTGCTCAACGGTAAAAAGGCAATCAGCCTCGTCGCCGTCCACCAATGAACAAGGATAGTCATTATGGCGCTCCCAGGTAACAGTCGACCAGCTCCAGAAGAAATCAAGGAATTGCTGCAAGGCAATGCGCCAACCACCTCCAGGCAGACCAGCGGCGGAGATACGGAAGGTCGTGGACTTGATTTTCTCTACGACATCCCCCTACAGATCTCAGTGGAGGTTGGTCGCAGCAAGATCCTCCTGCGCGACCTGCTCAAAATGAGCGAGGGTTATGTCATCGAGCTGGATAAATTGGCGGGTGAACCCCTTGACCTCTACGTTAACTCGCGCCTCATCGCCAGGGGCGAGGCGGTCATGGTCGGAGACAAGTTCGGCATCCGCCTGACCGATGTCATTAGCACTTCGGATCGCATCGAAAACCTCGGATAAACGGGTCGAGAGTATGTATGCCAACCGACTTCCCCGCCTTTTCCAAAGGGCTCTTGCCTGCTTGCTTGCGGTACCTGCCAGCGAGGCCAGGGCCGCTTCTTCGTCACTGATTGAACTAGAGAGCTATTTTCGCGTCTTTTGGGGACTCGGCATCGTTCTGGCCATTATCCTCATCCTTTACGCTCTGTTGCGCAAGCGCTTCTCCCTGCTTGCCAACCATCCCCAAAAGCACATCACCATAGTTGAGATGAAACCACTTAGCGGCAGGAAGTCACTCTGCTTGGTGCGGGTCAAAGACCAGGAATTTCTCATCGGCCTTTCTGGTGACACCATCAGCCATTTGGCCACCTTGTCGGGACCGTCAAGTGCCACCTTTGCTGCCACCCTGGCCGCCGCCGGCAAGGAGTCACAACCATGAGCAACGTAGGGCGCCACTTGCCCAGCCTGCTGACGGCGGCATTGCTGATGGTACTGGTCTCCACCGACTCCTCTATGGCGGTGGGCCTGCCGACCATCACTTTCGGCGTTGATGACGCGCAATCACCCAAGCAGATCTCCACAGCCCTGCAGGTACTGCTGCTCATCACCGTGCTGTCCCTGGCCCCGTCGATTCTGCTCATGACCACCTGCTTTACGCGCATTGTCATCGTTCTCGGTTTTATTCGCCAGGCCATGGGCACTCAGAATATGCCACCGACCCAGATCATCCTTGGTCTTTCCCTCTTTCTTTCCTTCTTCATCATGTCTCCAACCCTCAACAAAATTAACGAGGAGGCACTGCAACCCTACTTACAGGAAAAGATCAGCCAGGACGTGGCGTTCCGTAAGGGTATTGTTCCCCTGCGTGAGTTTATGCTCAGCCAGGTGCGTGAGGAGGAGTTGACCCTGCTTGCGGAAATCACCATGAAAGAGGAGCCGGTGGTGGCCGACGACATCCCCATTACCACGCTCATTCCCGCCTTTATGCTCTCCGAGCTGAAGCGGGCCTTTATGATGGGCTTCATGATCTATATTCCCTTTCTGGTCATTGATATGATCGTCGCCTCGGTGTTGATGTCTATGGGCATGATGATGCTGCCGCCGGTGATTATCTCCATGCCTTTTAAACTACTGCTCTTCGTTCTTGTCGACGGCTGGAGCCTGGTTGTTGGCTCGCTGATCAAAAGTTTCAATTGAACTCTCCACACAGTTCATTAACCAGCAACAGAAGAGGGTTTTCATGAGTCCGGAAATGGCCGTCGATGTCTGTCGCAAGGCGATTCAAACCATTCTCCTCGCCTCCGCGCCGATGCTCATCATCGGCATGGTCATTGGCCTGCTGGTGTCGATCTTTCAAGCGGCCACCCAGATCAACGAGCAGACGCTCAGTTTCGTGCCAAAGATCGTCGCTGTCTTTCTCACCATACTCCTCTTCGGTCCGTGGCTGATCAAACTGTTGACGGTGTTCACTACCGGTCTCTTTGAGACCATGATCACCCTGTAGCCGCCGTGGATATTCCGCTCCTGCCGGTATCGCAGTTTCAGGTGTTTCTCGTGGTATTGGCGCGAGTTGCCGGCTTTGTCGGCGCCATTCCGGTACTGGTCTCGG
>CAYSON010000578.1:0-2059 GCA_964432635.1 uncultured Desulfopila sp. | reverse complement strand
CCAAGAAAATGATGCCCGGCATCAAGACCCTTTACGATCAGATGCCGGAACCGAAGTGGGTCATGGCCCTTGGCAACTGCGCCATTTCCGGGGGCCCTTTTGCCTTCGAGGGCCAGTACAGTATTGTCCTTGGCGCCGATGTCTTTCTCCCGGTGGATATCTATGTCCCCGGTTGCCCGCCACGGCCAGAGGCACTGTTGCAGGGCATTATAGAGCTTGAACATCTTGTCTCTGGCTGGAAGAGGTGGAAGAACCCCGAAGCCGCGTAATTGCCGGTTCATCCGGTTGACGCATCGCCGCTCCCTCCATTATTGGCACGGAGCGTTTCTCAATGGAGTTTTGACGATGATTTGCGCGAAGATCCGTTCGACCCTCGAAGGTCTCATCTCCAATACCGCCGCCGCGAGTTCAGCCGGTGACACCCCCCAGGAACCCCAGGAAAAACAACAGGAACCACGAGAGAACGGGGTTATCGAAAGGGACTATGCAGTACATGGTTACCATCTCGATGCCCAACTCGACACCGATCGGCTGCTTGAGGCGGTGACCGCGCTTGACCAGGCCGAATTCTTTCTGGAAACTATCACCGGGGTTGATTGGATCGCTCAAAACCAACTGGAATTGATCTACGATTTCAGTCGCTACGACTTCGATCTCTGCCGGGTGGTGCTGCGCACCCGTATCGAGCGCGCCAAGCCGCTGGCGCCGAGCATCACCGCCATCTATCCCGGGGCCAACTGGCACGAGCGGGAAACCCATGATTTCTTCGGCATCAAGTTTGCCGGCCATCCCCACCTCATTCCCCTGCTTCTCCCCGAAGACGCGGATTACCATCCCCTCCTCAAGGACTTCAAGGCATGAACGCGCCCATCGAGCTTCGACCGGACGAGACCTTCGTTCTCAACGTCGGTCCCCAGCACCCGGCTACCCATGGGGTATTGCGGGTGAAAATGGAAATGAACGGGGAGTATATCGTCAATGCCGAGACGGTAATCGGCTATATCCACCGTATGCACGAGAAGATGGGGGAGTTGAAGACCTATCCCCAATTCCTCATGAATCTCAGCCGTATGGACTACCTCGGCGCCCTTGGCTACTCACACGGCCATGTCCTTCTGGTAGAGAAGGCCTCGGCCATCGTTGTCCCCGAGCGGGCTGAATATATCCGGGTGATCATGGTCGAACTCAACCGTGTCGCCTCGCATCTCTTCTGGTTTGGGGCCTTCGTCATGGACCTCGGCGGCTTCAGCCCATTGATGTACGCCCTGCAGGACCGGGAACACATCCTCGACATGCTTGAGGCAGTCACCGGCTCGCGCCTCACCTACTGCTATTTCCGCTTCGGCGGTCTCTCCAACGATGTCGACGACGACTTTATCGGCGCAGCCAGACGTTTTATTCCGCGCATGCGCAAGTCGATGAAAAAATACCATAAGCTGGTGACCGGCAATATCATCTTCCGCAAACGCCTTGAGGGCATCGCCCCGTTGAGCAAGGAGATGTGCCGGAAATACGGGGCCTCCAGCGCCGTCGCCCGCGGCTCGGGGATCAATTTCGACGTGCGTAAAAACGAACCCTACTCGGTCTATCCCCACTTCGATTTCGACGTTCCCGTCTACCCCCAATGCGACTCCTTAGCCCGCTATATGGTGCGTATGGACGAGATCGAACAGTCGCTGCGCATTGTCGAACAGGCTCTTGATAAACTGCCCGGCGGGCCGATCATGCCCGAGAAAAAACCCAAGCTGATCAAGCCGCCGCCGGGAGATTACTACCAGGCGGTGGAGACGGCACGGGGCTCCTTTGGCGTGCGTCTGGTCAGCGACGGCGGCAAGACCCCCTATCGACTGAAACTGCGTTCCCCGACCTACTCCAACATGCACCTCTTTGATGAGGCTTGTCGCGGCATGATGATCATGGATGCCCTGGCATTCATGGGAAGCCTCGACCTGGTCATTCCCGAGATCGACCGCTGAAAGGAAGCTGCCATGCGTCTCACCCTGATCAATGTCATCGTCGCGGTAGTCCTCGCCATCGCACTCGCCGCACTCAACGACGC
>CAYSON010000577.1:0-2091 GCA_964432635.1 uncultured Desulfopila sp. | reverse complement strand
AGGGACTTGGCGGTATGGGCGACGCGGGGGGTGAATTTGTCCTCGGTGGGGCCGGGGGCCTCGGCAAAGAAAATGCGCCGGCCAGCCACCCCCAACTGCGGCAGGATGGCGACAAAGAGGACGATGATGCCCATGCCGCCCACCCACTGGATCAAACCGCGCCAGAAAAAAAAGGTCTTGGGGTAGAGGCTGAAGTCGAGGAGAATGGTGGCGCCGGTGGTGGTAAAGCCGGAAACCGACTCGAAGTAGGCGTCAAGGGGCGACAGACCGAAGAAGAGAAAGGGCACGGCGCCGACGGCGGCGACGATGATCCAGGCGAGGGTGACGATAAGCAGGCCTTCGCTGCGCTTGACGTTGTCGAAGTTGCTACCAAACTGACCATAGCGGCGGCAAAGCAGGCCCAGGCTGAGGGAGAGCGCCGCGGCGACCAGGAAGGGGGTGATCGCCTGCTGCTCTTTTTCGATGAGCGCCACCGGGATTGGCACAAGGACAATGGCGCCGAAGGCGGTGAGGATGATGCCGAGGGCGCTGGCGATGGTGCGAGGGCTCATGAGAAAAAGAAATCTTTAATTTTATCGGAATCTTCTTTCATGCTGAAGATCTTTAGACGGTCACGCGAGGAGATCAGCGTGTCACCGTAGGGGATGATGACCTTGTGACCGCGGATAACCACTCCGACGATGGCCTTGGCCGGTAGTTCCATATCGCGAATGCGGATTTCCTCGAAGTTGTCGGGCAGGGTCAGGCTGAGCATCTCACCCTTGCCGCCCTCGATCAGGGCAACGACGTCGACCTTTTGCACCTGCACGCGGTTGAGCACCTCGGTGAGCGCCGAGGATTTTGGGGAGACCACCACGTCGATGCCGACACGCTCGAACAACTCGTAGTTCCGGATATTGCCGACCCGGGTGACGATGCGTTTGGCGCCGAGCTGCTTGAGCAAGAGAGAGCAGAGCAGGTTCTTTTCGTCGTTGTTGGTGGTGCAGATGCAGGCATCGGCGGCGGCGATGGCCTCGCTTTCGAGGAGGTCGAGATCGGTACCGTCGCCTTGGAGCACCAAGGCCTTTTTCAAGGAGTCGGCAAGAAAGGCGCAACGCTGCCCGTCGTGCTCGATGATCTTGACCTTTATCCCGGTTTTCTCAAGGCGATCCGCGAGCATGGAGCCGACCGCGCCGCCGCCGACGATGGAGACTGTTTTGACCTTGCGCTCAAGATTAAAGAACTCGGCGGCCAAGGAGTCGAGGCCCATGCCGGTGCCGATGAAGAACACCTTGTCGTTGGCCTTAATGACTGTGGCCCCGCTGGGGATAAAGAGCTTGCCGTCGCGGGTGATGCCGGGGATGAGGACGTTTTTGGGGAGTTGGCAGTCCTTGATGGCGCGGTCGATGATGATGGAGTTTTCCTTGATGCGGTATTCGAACAGTTTGGCCTTGCCGCCGGCGAGATATTCGACATCAAGGGCCTCGGGCACCGAGATGATGCGGTATATATCCTGAGTGAGCAACTGTTCCGGCCAGATGACCGAGTCGATGTCGTAGCGCGTCTGGTACTGGCTGCGGCTCAAGGAGGAGAAGTTGCGATAGAGCGAGGCCTTGCCGACAAAGCAGATGGTCTCGGTGTCGGCGATCTTTTTGATCGTCCAGCAGGCGACGATATTGGCCTCGTCGATGGCGCTGCAGGCAATGAACAGATCGGAGGTTTTTGCCTCGATCCGCTCCAAAACGGCGATGTCACCACCGCTGCCTTCGTCCAGGCTGACGTCGAGATTATGGAATTTCTCGCTCAACTCCCCACTTTCATGGATAATGGTGATGTTGTGCTGCTGGTGCAGGCGAGAGGCCACAAGATAGCTGATGTCGGTGGTACCGTAGATGAGAATATCCATGGAAAAGGCAGGGCGGGAGGAGAGAGCGGGGTTCAGGAAAAGGTGGCGAAAGAGTTCGATGCATGGCGCGAGACTTTGACTATACTCTTTTTCATCCGGAGCGGCACCACCATTTTCAAAAGGGGGCAGGGCGGGGCCGTTTGGCCCTTCGCAGATAGGTCAAAGGCAGGAAGGCTGGGGCGCACACCCCTTTGCCTCCAGTAGAA
>CAYSON010000576.1:0-2110 GCA_964432635.1 uncultured Desulfopila sp. | reverse complement strand
ACATTGAAGAAAAGGAGGATATTGTCCGCTTTGTCCTCGACTTGAAAAAGGAATGGAATATCACCGTGGTTTTGGTGGAACATGATTTGGGCGTGGTCATGGATATCTCCGACCACATCTATGTTCTTGATTTTGGACAGGTCATCGGTGCCGGTACTCCGGCCGAGATAGCCGTCAACCGTAAGGTCATCGATGCCTATATCGGCGACGAGCAGTGATCCCATGAAACAGCGCCACGACTATCTCGACCTGACCATTCCCCAGCTGCTGCAGTTGCGTGCCGCCGAGTTCGGAGACAAGGCGGCCCTACGGGAAAAGGAGCTGGGGGTCTGGCGCAGCTACAGTTGGAAACGCTACCTGGAGATGGTGCAATGTGCCGGCCTCGGGCTGCTCGCCATTGGCCTTGAGCGCGGCGACAAGCTGGCGGTTATCAGCGATAACATTCCCGAGACGCTCTTTCTTGCCATCGGTGCTCAGGCGATTGGTGCAATCTCCACCGCCGTCTATCAGACCAGCTTGCCCGAGGAGATCGCCGGTATTCTCGACTATCTCCAGGTGAAGGTGGTCTTTTGCAGTGACCAGGAGCAGGTAGACAAACTGGTTGAGGTGCGCCACAAGCTGCCGAGGGTGGTGCGCGTTATCTATGAAGACCCGCGCGGCATGCGCGATTATGGCAATGACCCCTGGTTCATGGCGGTCGAGGAACTCTATCGCCTCGGCGAGGAGCGCCATCGGCTAGAACCGCAATGCTTTGGCGAGATGCTCGCCCAGGGTCGTCCCGATGAAGTCTGCCATCTTTGCCTGACCTCCGGTACCACCGGTCTGCCCAAAGGGGCCATGCTCACCCACCGCAACTATATCAACATGGGTCTCCAGCTGACTGAAATCGACCCTTTGGCGGAGAGTGATGAATACCTGTCTTTTCTGCCCTTTGCCTGGATCGGCGAACAGATGAATTCCTTCGGGGTGGCACTGGTCTCGGGGATTACCGTCAATTTCCCCGAGTCGGTGGAGACATCCATGGAGGATCTGCGGGAGATAGGTCCGCATTTCATGTTTGGGGCGCCGCGCATCTACGAGGCCATCCGCTCCAAGATCTGGCTGAAGATAAACGAATCCTATCTGCTTAACCGCTTGCTCTACACCTATTTCATGACCGTCGGCGAAAAGGCGGCCGGATACCGCATGAGCGGGCGCCCCTTGCCCATGGGTCTTGGTCTGCTGGCCTGGCTGGGACGCCAGGTGATGTTTCGGCCCCTGGTCAACCAGATCGGCTTTCTCCGTCTGCGCCGCGCCTATACCGGCGGTGCCGCCCTAGGTCCGGAGCTGTTCACCTTTTATCAGGCCATTGGTGTCAACCTCAAACAGATCTACGGCCAGACCGAGATCGTCGGCATCGCCTATATGCATCGCGATGGAGATGTCCGGCCCGATACGGTCGGCAAACCGTTGCCGGGAACCGAGTGCCGCATTACCGAAGGTGGCGAGATTCTCTCCCGCTCGCTGTCGGTGACACCCGGCTATTTCGAGCTGCCCGACAAGACGGCGGAACTCCTCGAAGATGGCTGGCTCCATTCCGGCGATGCCGGCTATATCAATGAGCACGGTCATCTGGTGGTGATTGATCGTCTCGCCGATGTCATGCATAATCGCCAGGGTGAGATGTTCAGTCCGATGTACTTAGAAAATCGCCTCAAATTCAGTCCCTATATCAAAGAGGCAATCATCTTCGGCGATCGCCAGGACTACGTTTCAACCCTGATCAACATTGATCCCACCGTTGTTGGCAAATGGGCCGAGGACCGTGGCATCTCCTATAGCACCTATATGGATCTTTCAGCGCGGCCGGAGGTCGCCGGGCTGATTCAAGGGGAGGTGACGAGGATCAACGAAGCCGCGGAAAAGCCGCACTTTCGCATCCGCCGCTTCGCCGTGCTCTATAAGCTCCTTGATATGGACGACGGCGAGCTCACCAAGACCGGCAAGATACGACGCAAGTTCGTCACCGAAAAATACGAGGATCTCTTCCTGGCCCTGTACGACGAGACAATCACCCAAAAGCACGTTTCCGCCCATTTTCAATACCAGGACGGACAGACCGCGACGGTGG
>CAYSON010000575.1:0-2115 GCA_964432635.1 uncultured Desulfopila sp. | reverse complement strand
GGGAGAGGGGTCAGGTCTCAACAATTAACAGGGTGCGTTGCCCCTGTTAATTGTTGAGACCTGACCCCTGATTTCGCTGATTTCGTAGCCGGCTCCGCGAAAAATTCCTTGGCAACTATCCGCCCACCATGTTAACCAGTGTTAACATGAATAACACAAAAGAATCTATCTTGTCAGCCGCCTGCGATATCTACCTTCTCGAAGGTTACAAGGGTATGAGCATGCGAAAGGTAGCCGAGAAAGCGGGTATTTCGGCGACGGCCATTTATCGCCATTACGAAAACAAAGAGGCCCTTCACCACCAGGTGCTGCGGGAGGGTTTCCGGACCTTTGACTTCTATCTGCAACCGGCGCTTGGCGGAACAACCGCACTCGAGCGGCTGAGCCTTGCCGCAGAGAGATTTTTCGCCTTTGCCACCGAACAGAGCAAATATTACGAGATCCTTTTCCTGACCATGGATCATACGGTTGAGCACAAAGTGAAAGGGGCACTCGTCAAGGATGCCACGATCAGCCAGGTGTTTATGGTCGATCGCGTCAGGGACTGCATGAGTGAGGGCAGCTTGAAAGACGATGACCCACAAGAGGTGGCAACCCTGCTGCTTTCTACCTGTAACGGCTTTTTTGCCCTTTATGTCTCGAAAAAAAAAGCTGACACCCTGGCCGAGATGAAGGCCAAATATAGTCGCATGTACAAGCGGTTGATGAACGGATTGCAGACACCGCTCAGACAATAGAGGGAATTTTCATGGCCGCTGCAGCGCTATCGATTGTTTGCGGCCAGGATGTTAACAATCGTTAACCAAGCAAGAAGACCAAAGGCAAACGTCACCGTTGAAGGAGGAGAAACTCATGAGTGAATTTGTTGGGGTAAAGGATCTGCACAAAGACCAGGGAACAGAAAACACCATCATTGCGGCCACTCGGCGATTGCTCCTCAATCCAAAAACGGTGACCTATACAGATCTCGACGAGAGATCGCAGCTGCTGGTCAAAAAAACCATCGATTTCTTTGAGCAAAAGGGCAAGGCGCGGCTAAAGGAAGATGACCACGAACGGGTGTGGTATGCCGATTTTCTCGAATTCTCGAAGAAGGAGAAGCTCTTTGCAACCTTCCTCACCCCAAAAGGCTATGGCGCCGAGGACTGTCGTTGGGATACCTCACGGAACTGCGCCATCAACGAGGTCCTGGGTTTTTACGGTCTCAGCTACTGGTATACCTGGCAGGTGACCATACTTGGTCTCGGGCCAATCTGGATGGGCAGCAACGAGGTGGTGAAAAAGCATACTGCCGAGTTGCTTCAAGATGGAGAAATCTTCGCTTTTGGTCTCTCCGAGAAAGAACACGGGGCAGACATCTATGCCAGCGACATGGATCTGGTGCGGCAAACGGACGGAAGCTACCAGGCCAATGGCAGCAAATACTATATCGGCAACGCCAACAAAGCGGCCCTGGTGTCTACCTTCGGGAAATTTGCCGACTCGGGCGACTATGTGTTTTTTGTGGTCAATTCGCAGCACGACAAGTACGAGCTGGTGAAAAACGTCATCAATTCCCAAAACTACGTGGCCGAATACCGACTCAAAGAATATCCGATCAGCGACGGGGACATTCTCGCCCGCGGCCGCGACGCCTGGGACATGGCCCTCAATACGGTTAATGTCGGAAAATTCAACCTGGGTTGGGCCTCCATCGGCATCTGCACCCATGCCTATTATGAGGCGATCAATCATGCCGGGAGCCGCCGCCTTTTTGACCACTATGTCACCGACTTTGTCCATGTTCAACAGCTCTTCACCGACGCCTATGCTCGCCTTTCGGCGATGAAGCTCTTCTCCCTGCGGGCCGTCGATTACATGCGGGCGGCAGGGCCGGACGACCGCCGCTACCTGCTCTTTACGCCGATGGTAAAAATGAAAGTGACGACCCAGGGCGAAGAGGTGATCAATGCCCTGTGGGATATCATCGCCGCCAAGGGATTTGAAAAAGATATGTATTTCGAGATGGCGGCGCGGGATATCCGAGCCTTGCCGAAACTTGAAGGGACAGTTCATGTTAATATGGCCCTCATCATCAAATTCATGGCCAACTATTTCTTTAAACCGGGAAAGTAC
>CAYSON010000574.1:0-2115 GCA_964432635.1 uncultured Desulfopila sp. | reverse complement strand
AATCACCGGTCTGATCGGTGCCAACGGGGCCGGCAAGACCACCCTGCTGCAGCTCCTCGCCTTTCTTGAGATGCCCAGCCGTGGTACCATAGCTTTTCGCGGTCAGCCGGTGGAGTATCGGGAAGATGATTTGCTGGGGTTGCGTCGCCAGGTGGTGCTGGTCGATCAATATCCGATTCTTTTCACCGGTTCGGTGCGGCGCAATCTCGAGTTTGGTCTCAAGATTCGGGGAATCGAGCGAGGCGAACGGGAGCGACGCATTCTCTCGGCCCTGGAACTGGTCGGTATGGGCGGATTCCTTTATGCCCGAGCTGAGAAACTTTCCGGTGGGGAGACCAAGCGCATTGCCCTGGCCCGGGCCCTGGCCCTGCGTCCGGCGGTACTGCTCTGCGACGAGCCCACCGCCAATGTTGACGGCGAGCACCAGGAGGTGATCCTTAATATCCTTGAGCGCGCCAACAGTGATGAACACATCTCCATCGTCTTTTCCACCCACGACCTGGAGCAGGCGGAGCGCCTCGCCGACACCTTGGTCACTCTCAAGGATGGTCAGCTGTCGCGACTGTCGCGGGTCAACGTCTGGCATGCGACCATTGTCGACGGCCAGGTGGCGGTGATCGCTGGGCGTGGCCAAAGTGAGGTGAAGATCGTGCTGCCACAGCCCGTATCCCTGCGGCATGGCACAACCCGGCGGCGTCTCTTTCTCGACCCGGAAAGGCTGGTTTTGCTGCCTCCGGAGGCTGAGGCTGGGGAGGGCCAGCTACTACCGGCGACGGTGGTGCAGCTCGTCGCAGATCAGGGACGCGTCCGCGTTACCGTCGACATCGGCATCCCTGTAGATGTCTATCTCACCACCAACATCTACGCGCAGCGGCCTCCCTGTATCGGCGAACCCTTCCTGCTCCAGATAGCCGCGGCGAGCCTGGCGATCGAATGAAAAAGGGGGGAGCCGTTGCCGGCATCCCCCATGTCTTTCGGTTATTGTCTGCGGTCGCTATTTGAGTGATACCACCGGGCATCCGGCCTTGAGGATGACGTACTGGGCGGTGGAGCCAAAGAGGATCTTACCGACCTTGGAACGGCTCTTGACGCCGATAATGATTTCGTTGCAGCCGGTTTCGGCGGCAAAGCTGACCAGATCCTCGCCCGGGGTATTGCCGCGGATGAGCAGGTGCGTTTCGTGGCGGATGCCGCGATCGGCCAGGAACTGGTGTGCCTCCTCCAGCTTTTCCTCGGCGTTCTTGACCTGTTCGGCTCCGGTTTTCTCACCGCCCGGCAGGGAGGTGATCACCATCACCTCGCCAGCAAAGGCCCTGGCGTGATTGGCGGCAATTTCCAGTAAATCCTTGCCAACGTTGGTTCCTCGGTAACCAACCAGAATTTTCATCGATAATCTCCTTGAAGTTGAACAACGAACAATTGACGTGGTCAGTGTTGCCACGGTGGTTATTGGGCTGGGAGGAAAATAGTACCATATTGGTGAGGAAGCAAGGCAGGAAAACGACGGCGCGGCCTTCTCTGTCTTCATTTTTCGTTACGTATTTGCAAAAATTCATCCCTGGGGCAGGCGCTTATGGGGCTTTGCCGAGAAGGTGTCGACGAAGGGCCGAAGTTGCTCCGTAACCATTAGGGTGTGGCTGAGCTCAAGGATTATCGTCTTGGTCGAGATGCGCCGTTTCCCGAGGGTGCGCCTCGATATAGTTCCGCCGGGCGAGTCGCGTCGCCGCAAGGTGGTTCTCCACCGTCTCCGGACGCAGTTCGACACCGAAATCCTCAATCTCTTCCGCCATCTCCTTTTGCAACACCCTCGCGATGATCATTTCTCCCACCCCATCGTTATAGTGCGATTGCTCCCAGTAGTGCTGCATGGTCTCGCGGCCAGTCTGCTGCGGGATCTGCTCGGTGGTGATACGGTTATAGCCGGAGAAGTCGTCGAGGGCGAGATCACAGCCGCCGCTTCTCAGGCGATCGGCCATTCCGGTAAGTTGACGTTTCCACTCCTCCACTTCGCTTTCCAGCCCGTTCCAATAGGACAACTCGGCCAGGGCGTGCAGCGGTTGGATGAAGAGGCGTACCCTGGTTCCGGCAGTGCAGGTGCCTTTCAAGGTTTCTTCA
>CAYSON010000573.1:0-2137 GCA_964432635.1 uncultured Desulfopila sp. | reverse complement strand
TGGCATGCAATAATTGTATACAATGAATGAATACTGAAATTGTACGGCAAAGACAGTGCCCTGTCAATTGTTTTTCTAAACGGTGACATCCATGTCGAAGAGTTGAGCGGTGTTTTCTGGTTGCGGAAAAATTTGCGACCGCCCTGGAATTGGTGGTCCCACTTACGCTATAATGCGGGATGCATCGATCGCCGAGAGGGGCGACTGATGTGGTCGAACTTCACCATTCCCAGCGGGACCGTCGTTCGCACCGTGCTGTAGAGAACACAGCGCCTTTTAATTGGCAACAGCTTTCATCGATTATGACCAAGGACAAGCAGCCCTCAACAGTCACCGCCGATGTCAAACGCAATCGGCTGATCATTCGCTTGCGCGGTTCGGTACCAAGGAAGGCAATCGAGCGGATCTACACCGATGTCCGCTTCTGCGTCGCCGACCTTGCACCCGGCTTTGCGGTTATCACCGATCTCACCGAGGCAAGTATCGGCCATCTCAGCGGTATTGATATTTTTATGAAAATCACCAAATATCTCGCGGAAAAAAAGGTTGGCCCGGTGATCCGCGTGGTTGGCCAGGGCAAGGTCATCTTCACCCAACTCGCCAAACTCAGCCAGCAGATCGGTGGCTATCAACCGATGTATGCCAAGACCATGGAAGAGGCCGAGGTGATCCTCACCGATTTGGCAGAAAAACAACTTCAGGTTGGGTAGACCGTAGACCGGCAGAAAAAGTCTACCCTCTCAGGCCTTTTTCCAGGGCTTCTCCTCGCCGCGACGCAGCCTACCGATATTTTCATGGTGCTTGATCCAGATCAGCACGGCAATGACCACGGCGGCAAGCACCGCCGGAGTCGATGCTCCGAACAGCAGCAGGCAAAGCGGTGCCGCGGCCGAAGCGAGCAGGGAGCCGACCGAGACAAAGCCGGAGACCTTGACAGCAAGAAGAAAGACGATCAGACAAACGACGATGGTCGGCGGCGAGAGAAAGAGGAAGACACCTAGGCCGGTGGCCACCCCCTTGCCGCCGCGAAAGCCAAGATAGACGGGAAACATGTGGCCAACCACCGCCATCACCCCGGACAGGGCGATGATTGCCTCGCCCTGTCCGCTTTCGCCACCGATAACCTGACTCGCCAGCCACATCGGCAGCAAGCCCTTAAGGCAATCGCAGAGCAGAGTGAGCGCTCCGAGCTTTTTACCGAGCACCCGGTTGACGTTGGTCGCCCCGATATTGCGGCTGCCCTCTTGACGCACATCGACGCCGACCGTTTTGCCGATGACCAGCCCAAAGGGGATGGCCCCCAACAAATACCCGATGAGCGGAAAAAGGATGTCCATGGCTACCCCTTTGCTGAGGATGTATATGACCGCGCAATAGCGGCAAACATCGCCATGACACAATACTTGCCGGGGGAAGTCAACCTTTTTTGCGAACCTGGCAAGTCCCTGCGTTTGCGGCACCACCATGGAGAAAACCATCACTGCGCTCAACAAAACGCTGCCGCCAGGGGGGCAAATGCTTATCGTGCAAAGCATGGCGAAATGAGGCCCACTGTGGTACTGTTTCGCGGCAACGCGGCTTGCCGCCGCCCCCTAAAGCTGAGTTGAGCAGCTTTTCTGCTCAAACGAAACTTATACCCTTTGGGGTATAACTCTTCGGTAGACATATCCATGAGCATTCGTAAAATCTATAAATACCCGGCGCCGGTGCTGCGCCAACCGACGGAAAAAATCACCGCCTTCGACCATAGCCTGGCCGAGTTGGTGCAGAACATGGCGGAAACCATGTATGATGCCCCGGGAATCGGTTTGGCGGCGCCGCAGATCGGCGAGTCACTCAAACTGATCGTCGTCGACACCACCCCGGACAAGGAGGAGGAACACCGCTTCCTGCCCATGGTCAACCCGGAAATCATCGCCCACGAGGGTAGCCAGGTCGACGAGGAGGGCTGTCTCAGCGTCCTCGACCTCACCGCCAGCGTCACGCGGCACAAAAAGATCACCGTCACCTACCAGGACCTGCAGGACATGAAATGCCCCGAGAAATGCCCCAGGCTCCTGGATTGGTACACGGCTGTCGTGACGGGCTGGCTGGCGGGCCACGAGGTTGATGGGAGGTGCCCGCAACTTGTGTGCGG
>CAYSON010000572.1:0-2139 GCA_964432635.1 uncultured Desulfopila sp. | reverse complement strand
GACCGCCTCGACGGCGCCAAGGATCACTGCGATCTTGGAAAAGGTCACCTCCGAGTAGCCGCGGTCGAACTCACGCATGATGCCCTCGGTGCCCTTGGTATAGCCGGTGGCGACGCAGATGGTCTTGGTGGGGTCGAGTTTGGCGAAAGAGTGGCGGATGCGTTCGTCGATGGTTCGATCCTTGCGGTCCTGCCAGCCGCTGAGGTCGACAAAGGTGGCGTCGTAGCCAAGATTTTGCAGGATGTTGGCGCTGTTGAAGGCGCTGTGCATCTCGCCGATGGAGGCCAGCAGCTCGCGGGCGGCGAGCAGCACCGCGAGAAGGTTGACGTAGCCCGAGGAGATGACGTTGTCCATGCTTTTGAGGATATTAACGGCAAAGTTGATGCGTTCGCAGATGAACTGATCGGCGACGGCGACATCAAGACCGATATTGGCAAAGCTGGCATTGATCTCGCACAGCCGCTGCTGCAGGCTGATCATTGCCGGCTCGTACTCGTGGTTTTGCTCGAAACTCTGATAGATGCCGAGCTGGCCGGTCTTTTTGTGCTCGAGCAATTCGTTGGTGATGCCGGAATAGGCGGAGACCACATAGATGCGGTTGAAGATGTCATCCTTATCTTTGAGGATGACGTTGTTCAAGACTTCGCCAAAGCGGGACATGGTGGTGCCGCCGATCTTTTCTATTCGTAAATATCTGCTCGTCATATCATCACCGCATCGATTGCTGGGGGAAAAGGGGTCTCGCCGAGGGAAGCTCAGCAAGACAAGCACATAGGCGACTTGAGGCGCCCGGAGAAGCCCCCAATCCTATCGCAAAGCCTTCTCCCTCGCAACTGATTTCCTCTGCGGCGGCAGTGGGGCACCACCGTACCCGGCGGAAAAAAGCGAGGAAACAGGCCGTCCCACTCAAGCGAGCTGGTGCCCGCGACCCAAGGCCCCCCTATTCCCCTCCGGGGATAAGTGTCTTCGTGGTGTCTCGGGCGCCAATGTTTTCCAGAACCCATTTTCTCAATTTTTGTGACAGCTTTTACGGAGTAAGGCACTAAAGTTTTGGGGAGGACCGACCGATACAGGAGACAGCGCCTTTCGTCATGTCTTGAGTCATGGATGACCCGGGATACGGAAGCGATCCGCAACACAGCCAGGGAGGGCCATCTCATGAAAATCGCTAATTCCTCGATCAATCTCTATTCGCAGCACCAGGCCCAGGAGCGTCATCTGCAGCGCGAATCCTTGACCGTTTGGCGCGGCGGCGAACAGCCCCGCCTAGAAGAACGCGATGACAGTAGGGGTGGTCGGCTCGGGCTTGCCCGAGAACTGCGCCAGGCCCTGCGCGACCAGGTGGCGTTGTCCCACAGCGCTCGGGAGGTGCAGCGGCGAACTGTGCAACCCTCCCAGGTGGAAGCCGGGGAGGAAGAGGAGATGGTTGGTGACCTCAATATGCGACTGCTGCAGGCGATGTTTGAGCGCTTGACCGGGCGCAAGTTTCGGGTCATCGATCCGCTCAAGCTGGAGACGCCGAGCGACACCACGGAAATTGCCGCCCCTGACCAGAGCCGTCCGCCAGAACCGGCGGGCACAGGCTTCGGCCTCATCTACGAGTATCAGGAGTCGCACTACGAATCGGAAAAACTCCAATTTGCCGCCTCCGGCACCATCGCCACCAGCGACGGACAGACCATCGACTTTTCCCTGGCCCTGTCGATGAGCCGCGAGTTTTATGAGGAACAGAACATCAGCATCCGTGCTGGCGAGGCCTTGAAGGACCCGCTGGTCATCAATTTCTCCGGGGCCGCCGCCCAGTTGAGCCAGCGCGATTTTCACTTTGATATCGATGCCGATGGCGAGAAGGATCAGATCGCCTTCGTCACTCCGGGCAGCGGCTTTCTCGCCCTTGATCGCAACGGCGATGGAGCCATCAATGACGGCAGCGAATTGTTCGGGGCCTTGTCCGGCGACGGTTTTGCCGATCTGCGCCATTACGATGGCGACGGCAACGGCTGGATCGACGAAAATGACCACGTCTACGACAGCCTGCGTGTCTATACCAGGGATGAAGAGGGCCGCACCCATTTGATGTCCCTGGGCATGGCCGGGGTCGGCGCCGCGGTAACCGCCGCGCGCGGAGGGGCAAAAACG
>CAYSON010000571.1:0-2142 GCA_964432635.1 uncultured Desulfopila sp. | reverse complement strand
CCGGAACTGAAAATCCCGGCGCTGTGGATGAGTACAATTCCCCCTTTCTTCCTCATTCATAGGCGCAATGGCGAGAGGCTGATGCCACTGCCACAGCCCAAGTGAATCTCGCTTTCTTGCAGCCGTTTGCCCTTGGTGGTTCGTCTTAGGCCTTCAATCGCAAAAAATCACCGTCGATGATCAACAGCTTGACCCCGGTTTCGCTCACCGAGCGGTGCGAGCTCAACTCGTCGGAGACGACATAGGACATGCCGGGAGTGAGCACGGAGCTGCTGCCGTCTTCCTGCTCGTTGACGACTCGTCCTTCCAGGCAATGGACGATATGGCCCTTCCGGCACCAATGATCGGCCTTATACCCTGGCGAATACTCGACCATTCTCACTCGTAAGCCATCAAATTGCAACGTTTGCCAGTAGGCCACGCCGGTTTCGCCCTTGTGCGCCGTTGTGGGAATTTTCGACCAGTCGATGGTTTGGAACGGGATATTGGTATTGTCCATGGTTTTCCAGCCCTCGCTGGCTTGTGTGTTTTTCCCCGCAGAAAAATATTTACACTCGCTCCCCGCCTCTGCACCATTTCCCTTGCCAGGCGCATTCATTGTGAACCCTGATTCCGCTCAATCGTCGGCAGGTGCATGTTCCAGCGGATAGCGAGCAAACGCAGCCCCACCACCACGACCATCCCACCGACAAAGGCGAGGGAGCGCTCCATGCCAAGGGCCTGCATGGCCAAGTAGGCCACCACCCCGGCGATTGCGGCGGTGGCGTAAATCTCGCGCTGCAGAATGAGCGGCACCTTGGCGGTGATGACATCGCGGATGACACCCCCGGTGACGCCGGTCATGGTGCCCATCAGCACGATGATGAGCGGTGGGCACTGCGCCGCTTCGGCATATTGGGCGCCGGATATGGCAAAAAGCGCCACATTCAAGGCATCGGCGACAAGCAGCGAAATTCCCGGTGGCGGCCATTTCCGCACATAGGCAACGGTCAACACCGCCGAGGCAAGGATGACAATCAAGTACCAGGTATCGGTGACCCAGAATATCGGGTGCCGATTCAAGAGGAGATCGCGAAGCGTCCCGCCGCCGATGGCGGTAATGGCTGCCACCACGATCACCCCGAGAAGATCGAGATGACGATCGCGCGCGGCCAGCACCCCGCTGACGGCAAACACGGCAACACCGAGAAGATCCAGGATGTAGAGCAGCACATTACCCCCACATGGCGAAATGGGAAAACACCAGCTTGTCTGGTGGCATACTTTACCTGAAAAATGAAATTCGTCCTTACACTTTCCCAGGGACGCGGAGCGGTACGGCGCCGCCAGCGTCTAAAAGTTACTGTACGATGAGTCCGCCTGAGCTTGGGGACGCGAACAAATAACAAGAGGAGTAACCCATGTGCGTGGGTTACTCCTCAGTTTGTAGGCAAGGGAATGGTTCTATAAGCTGTTCGCGCCAAAAGCACCTTTCAAGCGACTGTTTATCCGCTCCGCGCTGGAACGGATTTTTGGCGCTCTGCAGACTGACGGGAACCTTAGGCTGCCACCTCAGCCAGCTCAAAACTGGCCAGGGCCGACTCCAGATGCCCCAAGGTGCCAGGCACGTCGTGCCATTTGTCGAGACCGAAGAGGCCGATGCGAAAAGTCTTGAAATCGGCACCTTCGTCACACTGCAGCGGCACGCCAGCTGCGGTCTGCAGGCCGGCGGCAAGAAACTTCTTGCTGCTCTGGATGTCTGGATCGGTGGTATAGCTCACCACCACCCCAGGCGCCTGGAAGCCCGGGGCCGCCACACTGTGAAAACCGTTCTTTTCCAAAAGGCTGCGTACCGCTCGGCCCAGCGCTATCTGCTCCTCGCGCACCTTGGCGAAACCGTAGGCCTCGGTTTCCTTCATGGTTTCTCGCAGACGCAAAAGTGCCATGGTGGGCATGGTGGTGTGGTACGCATGGTTACCGCCTTCGTAGGTTTCCATGATCTGCAGCCATTTTTTCAGATCCATGGCAAAAGTGGTACTCTGGGTACCGTCGATGGCTTTGCGGGCACGTTCGCTCAACATCACCATGGCGCAGCAAGGCGAGCTGCTCCAGCCCTTTTGAGGTGCCGAAATGAGGATGTCCACGCCAGTCGCTGCCATGTCC
>CAYSON010000570.1:0-2149 GCA_964432635.1 uncultured Desulfopila sp. | reverse complement strand
CCGCTCCGGGATGTGAGGCATCCTTTAGTCCGCTGCACGGGGTTCGCTATTTTTCCACCCCCACGGCCTATGTCGCCGAAGACAAAAAGACCAGCGTGCGCAAGATTCTCGGCGGTCGACCCCTCAACGACCAGGAGGTTGCCGCCCTACTGTGCGGTGAGACTATCGGACCCTTCACCGATTTTCGTTCGAAAATGGGTAAGCCATTCACCGCATCGGTACGTTTGGTCGAGAAAAAAATCGAATTCCTCTTTGCCACCACCGTCGACGAGCAGGGCATTGAGGCCGCCAAAGGGGGCAAAGCGCTTGGACTGTCACCGATCGACCACACCAAGGTCTACGCCACGCCGCTTGCTTATATGTCCGAGTCTGCTCTGGACGGCGATCGCAAAAAAGGCCTCAAGATCAGCAAAACAATACTCTCCAGGGAACTGAACGAGGCACATGTACAACAACTGCTCGAGAAAGGACGTACCGAATTGATCAACGGTTTTATCTCTAAAAAGAAAAGGCCGTTCGATGCCTATCTCCTGCTTTCTAAAAATGGTACACTGAGTTTTGAGTTCCCCCCACGCAAAGAAAAATCTCCAAAACAAAAGCCGTTGACAGCCGGACCAGAAAAGGGCACAAATAGCCATGAAACCGATTAAGAAAGAACTTATGCAGAAAAGCGGCCTTGAACTGGCGCAGATCTGCGCCGCCTCCGCGCTCGACACCAAGGCCGAAGATTTGGTCATCCTTGATGTCCGTGGACTGGCGAGTTTTACTGATTACTTCGTCATTATGAACGGAAAATCGACGCGACATGTCCAGGCTCTGGCCGAGACGGTGGAGCGGTCGTTACGTTCGAAGCGAGTCAAGGCCTCCACCGCCGAGGGAATTGCCGAAGGCCTGTGGGTGCTCCTCGATTTCGACGATGTCGTGGTTCACATCTTCTATTATGAACAACGCAAGTTTTACGACCTTGAAGGACTCTGGTCGCAAGCCAAACGCATCGACCCGGTTGTCGAATGAGGACAAGGAGTCCTCTTTCGCAACCTTCCTTGCCCCTCTTCTCGGCATGAAAGAACACCAAGGACTATGCAATACTTAAGCACCAGAGGGAAAATTTCCCCGATTTCGTTTACCGAGGCCGTGCTCATGGGGTTGGCGGAAGATGGCGGCTTGTTGCTCCCGCGCACCATCCCCCGCATTGGCAGTGAGACCTTCACTGGTTGGCAGAAACTGAGCTATGCGGACCTGGCTTTCGAGGTGATGTCGCGCTTTATTGACGACGTTCCGGTCAGCACTCTCAAGGAGATCATCGCCAGGTCCTATCAGAGCTTCACTCATAAAGAGATCACTCCTCTGGTCCACCACGGCAACCTCCACATCCTTGAGCTCTTTCACGGGCCAACCCTGGCCTTCAAGGACGTGGCGCTGCAGTTTCTCGGCAACCTCTTTTCCTATTTGCTCAACCGCGATCAGAGTTCGCTCAATATCCTTGGGGCGACCTCCGGGGACACCGGTTCCGCCGCCATTTACGGAGTTCGGGGCAAGGAGCGCATCAAGATCTTCATCCTTCACCCGCAAGGCCGCGTCAGCCCGGTGCAGGAAAAGCAAATGACCACGGTGCTTGACGACAATGTGTATAACATCGCCATCCGCGGTTCCTTTGACGACGGCCAGGCCATCGTCAAGAAGATCTTCGGCGATGTTGAGTTCAAAACCGCCCACCGCCTGGGGGCCATTAATTCTATCAATTGGGCGCGAGTGCTGGCCCAAGTGGTCTATTATGTTCGCAGCTGTCTTCACGTCCTCGGCCACGAAAAGGACAGCTCCGTTGATTTCGCTATACCCACCGGCAATTTCGGCGATATCTTCGCCGGTTACATTGCCAAGAAGATGCTGCCGCCGGGCACCATCCGCCAACTGGTTCTGGCCACCAACGACAATGATATCCTCGCCCGTTTCGTTGCCTCCGGCCACTACTCCCTGGGAGAGGTCCGGGTCACCTCGAGCCCATCGATGGATATCCAGGCTGCCTCCAATTTCGAGCGCTATCTCTATTATCTTGAGGACAGCGATCCCGTGCGCACCAGGGAATTGATGGAGGAGTTCGGCAAGAGCGGCACAATCGACCTCTCCGGCCGATATGACCAGATTCGCC
>CAYSON010000569.1:0-2151 GCA_964432635.1 uncultured Desulfopila sp. | reverse complement strand
TTCTGCCTGGCCGGCCTGGTACTGGGTATCGTTGCCGCCATCTTTATCGTGCGCTCCATCACCGGCCCAGTGGCCAAGACCGTGCTGATGGCCGAGACCATGGCCAAGGGGGACCTCACCGTTCTCCTGGCCGTGGACCAGCAGGACGAGATCGGCATCATGGCCAAGGCGATGAACCAGACCCTCGGGCAGCTGCGCAAGATGATCGGCGAGATCGTCACCGGTGTCAACACCCTCTCCAACTCCTCCGCCGACTTGGCGGCGGTTTCCAAGCAACTCTCCGCCTCGGCCCACGAGACCGCGGAAAAATCGGGCACGGTGGCCACCGCCGCCGAGGAGATGAGCTCCAACATCCATTCGGTGTCGGCGGCCATGGAAGAGTCGTCAAGCAACGTCAGCCTGGTGGCCACTGCCACCGAGGAGATGACCGCCACCGTCAACGAGATCAGCCGCAGCGCCGAAAAGGCCCGTGAGGTTTCGGAGAAGGCAGTCAAACAGAGCCAGGCGACCTCGGAGAAGATTACCGCCCTGGGCGAGTCGGCGCAAAAGGTCGGCAAGGTCACCGAAGCCATCACCGAGATCTCCGAGCAGACCAACCTGCTGGCCTTGAACGCCACCATCGAGGCGGCGCGGGCCGGTGAGGCCGGCAAAGGGTTTGCCGTTGTCGCCAATGAGATCAAGGAACTGGCGCGCCAGACGGCGGCGGCGACGGTGGACATCAAGCACCAGATTGCCGATATGCAGAACACCACCGGCTCGACTATCAAGGATATCGAAGAGATTTCCGCCATCATCGCCGAGGTCAACAGCGTCATCGCCACCATCGCCACGGCGGTGGTTGAACAGTCGACGGCCACCAATGAGATCGCCGGCAACATCTCCCAGGCCTCCCAGGGGATCATGGAGGTCAACGAAAATATCGCCCAGAGCACCATAGTGGTCGCGGAGATCACCAAAAATATCTCGGAAATCAATATCGAGGCCAATCAGGTTGGGGCCAGCAGCAGTCAGGTGCAGTCGAGCGCCCAGGATCTCTCTACCCTGGCGGCACGCCTGCAGACCCTGATGAGCCAATTCAAGGTGTAAGCGGGACAGTCCTGCGGCGTCGGCAACGTTTATGCAAGAACAAGCCAAGACAGGTCGTTTCGGCCACATCTCCCTGGTGCTCTTGGTGCTCCTGGCGCTCGACGTGCTAATCGGCGCCTGGCTCTTTCTGGAGCAACAGCACCATCATCGGCGCATGGTGGAGGAGCAGCTACAGGCCATTGCCACTCTGCAGAGCGAGGGGATTGCCACGTGGCGGCAGGGGCTGCTCGATCAGGCGGCCCCCTTGAGCGAGAGCCCCTTTCTCGCCCAAGGGGTGCAGCGCTATCTCGCCGGATACCGGCTTGATCACGCCCAGGCCCTGCTGCAGCGACTGCGCTCGATGACCACCCATTACCACTATCTGGGGGTGCTCCTGGTCGATAGCGGGGGCAACGTCGCCGCCTCCTCAGGGGAGATTGCCCAGCTCGACCAGGGCGGTGTCCTGGCCGCCCTGGCCACCCGTGCCAGGGAAGAGCGGCGACCGGTGCTCGGCGATCTCTTTCGCCTCCCCGCCTCCACCAAGGTATTTATCGCTGTGGCCGCGCCGCTGTTCGAGGACGGCGAGGCCGAAAAGCAACTCCTTGGGACGCTCGTCTTTATCGGCGACCCGCAGCGCTTTCTCTATCCGCTGCTGCAGAACTGGCCGATTCCCAGCGACAGCGCCGAATCCTCGCTGGTGCGCGCCGAGGGTGAGGAGGTGGTCTTTCTCAAGCCGTTGCGTCACGTTTCCGACCCGCCCCTTTCCCTGCGTCTGCCCCGCAGCCGGGTGGAAGTCCCGGCGGTGGCCGCCGTTGCCGGACATTCCGGCATAGTCACCGGCCAGGATTATCGAGGCCGCGAGGTCATCGCGTACACCCAGGCCATTCCCGACTCACCCTGGTTTCTGGTGTGCAAGATCGACGACCACGAGGCCTTCTCGCAGTGGCGCAAGCAGTCGGCGCTGCTCATCTTTGCCTTTTCAAGCATCGCCGCTCTGCTCGTCGCCTTCGGTCTGGTGCTGCGGCAACGCAATCGTCGCCACTACTACAGGGAACTGCTCACCATCGAGCAGCAGCTGCGCCGCAC
>CAYSON010000568.1:0-2158 GCA_964432635.1 uncultured Desulfopila sp. | reverse complement strand
TTTCCCGATTATCTATCCCGTTAATCAGCAACCGCGGGTTTTGGGACGGGCGACGCTCTATTCCGATGCGTCTGTCGTTTTTAACCGGGTTAAGGCGAGCTTTTTGATGCTGGGAATCAAGACGGTCGTTGAGATAGCTTTGTTATGGCTGATCTTCAATCTGGTATTTGTTCGTTTGCTGAAAAAGCCGCTCGCGGAGCTGACGACCGCGGTTGAACGTGTAACGATTGATAACCTTCATGTTTTTGAAATAGGTGCACCCTCCGGCAGTCGTGACGAACTTGAGGTATTGGCCGAATCGTTCAATAAGATGCTGCTTGATTTGCAGAGCGAAATCGCCAAACGCAGAAGCGCGGATGAGAGCCTGGCGGCAAGCGAAGCAAAGTTAAACAGCATCTTAAGAGTCGCACCCGTAGGGATCAGTCTCACCAAAGAGCGGGTGTTCATCGCGGTGAACCCGGCCTTGAGTAACATAATCGGGTATAGCAGCGAAGAGCTGCTTGGGCAGAGAACTCGTCTTTTGTATCCGACCGACGAGGAGTATCTTAGAGTTGGGGAAAGGCTATACGCGCAAAATGGCCAACAAGGCATGGGGACGATCGAGGTGGCCTGGCGCAGGAAGGACGGACAACTCGTTGATATGCTTCTTTTAGCAGCACCGCTGGTAGCAGGTGATCCGAACGGCGAGATAACAACTGTAGCGATGGACATCACCGAACGCAAGCGTGCTGAAAAAGATTTGAAAATGGCCCATGAAAAATTACTGACCATTCTGGATAGTATTGACTCAACTGTTTACGTAGCAGACATGGACACTTATCAAATCCTCTTCATGAACAAAAAGATGATCACCGATTTCGGTGGGAACAAAACCGGTGACCTCTGCTACCGTGCCTTCAGGAAAAATTCAGAACCCTGCGACTACTGTACAAATGATCAGCTGATCGACAAAGATGGCAACCCGGCCGGTGTGTGTGTCTGGCATGACAAGAACCCCGTCACCGGCAGGTATTATATCAATCATGACCGGGCCATTGAGTGGACTGATGGTCACTTGGCCCGGATTCAGATCGCCACAGATATTACCGAGCTGAAAAGAATGGAGGCACAACTGCAACAGGCCCAGAAGATGGAATCCGTAGGGCGCCTGGCCGGAGGGGTGGCCCACGACTTCAACAACATGCTCGCAGTAATTCTCGGCCATGTCGAGATGGCCCTTGTGGACCTGGATCCCACGGCACCTCTCCATACCAGCCTACAGGCAGTTCAACATGCCGCCGAACGTTCGGCCGCCCTGACCCGGCAACTGCTCGCCTTTGCCCGCAAGCAAACTGTTTCCCCCAAGGTCATCGATTTAAATAAGACGGTGGAGGGAATGCTCAATATGCTTCGCCGACTGATCGGTGAGGATATCGACCTCCTCTGGCAACCCGGCAGAAACCTCAAACTTGTCAAGGTCGATCCTTCGCAGATTGACCAGCTCCTTGCTAACCTCTGCGTCAACGCCCGGGACGCCATCGCCGGCGTAGGCAAGGTTACCATAGAAACAGATGAAAAAACCTTTGACGAAGCCTATTGCGCCGACCACCCGGGGTCTCTGCCTGGAAAATACGTCCTGCTGGAGGTGAGCGACAACGGTTGCGGCATGGACAAAAATTTGCTGGACCATATCTTCGAACCCTTTTTCACTACCAAGGAACAGGGCAAGGGGACCGGACTGGGGCTGGCATCAGTTTTTGGCATGGTTAAGCAGAACAACGGATTCATCAATGTCTATAGCGAACCGGACCAAGGAACGACCTTTAAGATCTACCTGCCAGCATATGCGGAAAAATTAACCGAGGAGGTGGCAAGTGTGCTGGACCTGCCGACCGAACATGGACACGAGACCGTCCTTCTCGTAGAGGATGAGTCGGCAATCCTGGAAATAACCACCAGAATGCTGAGCAGGCTGGGGTATACCGTGGTGGCCGCCGCCAGCCCCGGCGAGGCCATCCGCCTGGCTCAAGAGCATCAAGGACGCATCGACCTGTTGATGACCGACGTGGTAATGCCGGAGATGAATGGCCGGGAGTTAGCCGGGAACCTGCTCTCCAACTACCCGAATCTCAAAATACTGTTCATGTCCGGCTACACCGCTAACGTCATCGCTCACCAC
>CAYSON010000567.1:0-2164 GCA_964432635.1 uncultured Desulfopila sp. | reverse complement strand
GGTTAAAGCTGAGTTGAGCAGCTTGTCTGCTCAAACGAAACTTATGCCCTTGTGGTATAAGGTGGCGTGGCACCGCTCGCTTTGCCGGGCACCGCTGTCGCTCTGTACATTTTATGAGGGAAAAAATCGTTATTGCAAGAAAAAAGGCGATAGAGAGGCGAACAAGGTGATATTACCTTCTCCCCGCGCGGATAAAGTCGGCGATAGCTTTTTCGCTGAGGAAAAGCCCGCTGAGCAGTCGGTCGCCGTCTTTTACGGCGGGAATCATCCTGATGCCGTCTCGCCAGGCTCTTCGCGGCGCGGCGAGGATATCGACCTCTTCAACGAGCAGCGAGGGGTCCTCGGCGGCAAGCTTTTTCAGCGCTCGTGCGGCGGCGGCGCAGCGCGGGCAGAGCGCCGATTTGTAGAGGATCAGGGGCATAAGTTTCCTTGGTTGCGCGAGGCTGGCGCCTGGCGAATGGCGAAATGGTGATTGTTCTCAGCTAAGGTAGCGGAAAATCGTGGTGGCGGCAAGAAGAGACCGGTCTGGCGTGGGGCGGAGGCGGTTTTCCTTGCGTCTTCTGCAAAATTGTCTTTGCCTTTTCACCGCTTCGCCATGATATAATGAACTATGAGGCTGGCAACACCCTGCTGTCGCCCTTCACCTCAACCCTCGGCGCCGTAACGTTCGGCAAAGGAGGCCCCATGCGTATCTCAGAATATATGACCGGCGATCCCATCACTGTCGCTCCGAACACCACCTTACCGGCGGCGCGGCGTCTGCTCAACACCTATCATATCCGCCACTTGCCGGTGGTTGACGATGACAATAAGCTGATCGGCATTGTCAGCGACCGCGATCTTCGCTCCGCCTATCCTTCGACGGTCAGCTCCAATCAGGAGAAGACCCTGGTCTATGAAGAGGTGGAGAAGATGACCGTGGCCGATATCATGACTACCACCTGTGTGGCTCTAAGCCCGGAGTCGACCCTTGATGATGCCCTGTTGCTCTTTGATCGGGAGAAGATCGGTGGGTTTCCGGTTCTTGGCGAGGGTGGTGAGGTGTTGGGTTTTTTTTCCCAGCTTGATCTCATCGGAGCCTACCGCCGCCTCTTCGGCATGGCAGAGAAAGGGTCGGTGCTCATCGGCGTTGAGGACGACAAGCGTGACGACATCGTCTGCGAACTTGCCTCAATTATCGAGGGCAAGGGGATCAAACTGACCCGATTGATTCGTCTTGGTGACGATCAAGGCGAGGCGAGAATCTACATGCGTCTGCACGGGGCAACGGCGGCGGAGCTTGCCCGCTTGCTGGAGGAGCGGGGCTTTGTCCTGCTGCCGTGAATGAGGAGATGACTGGAGTTGAGAACAGCGTCGGCGTTCAGAACAGTTGCCGTCGCTGCGGCACATGCTGCCTGCAGGGAGGGCCGGCCCTGCACACGGACGATCTGGTGCTGCTGGCGAGTGGGGTTCTTCCCTGGTGTAGCCTGATCACCGTGCGCCGCGGCGAGTTGGTGCACCATCCTCTCGCCGACGGGGTGCGGGCGGCGCGGGTGGAGCTGGTCAAGATTGGTGGCAGCGGGCGGCAGTGGACCTGCCGCTATTTCGCCGACGGCTGCACCATCTATGATCACCGCCCCCTGGCCTGCCGGGCGCTCAAATGCTGGCATACAAAGGAGGTGGAGGCGCTGATGGAGAAAGAGACCATCTCTCGCCTTGATATCCTTCCTGGGGATCATCCGCTGGTTCCGGCCATTCACTTCCAGGAAAGGGAGTTTCCCTGCGAGCTCTTTGAAGAGATCCACTCCCGCCGCAGTGAGCCGGAGGCATGGACCACAGCGGAACTGGAGCGCCGCGCCAACCTGGAACTGCGGTGGCGCAGCGAGCTGGTGGCGCGTCATTCGCTTAGTCTCGGCGAAGAGCTGTTCTTCTTCGGCCGCCCCTATTTCCAACTCCTGCAGGCCCTGGGCTTTGCCGTCAGCGAAAGTGCTGGAGGCCTGCGTCTTACCTGGCGCGGGCGCCACACCTCGGTGGGCTGAAGGGTGGCGATTCCGCCGCGCCTTACCAGAGCTTGCGTGCCACTTCCTCGCCGCGGGTGGAGATGGTGATCTGCTCCACCGGCACGGTCTTGCCCGCCTGCTCCATGGCCTTTTTGATGATAACGTTCATCGCCGAGCAGCAGGGT
>CAYSON010000566.1:0-2169 GCA_964432635.1 uncultured Desulfopila sp. | reverse complement strand
TTCGCCATAGGCAGCACAATGCTGATTTGAAGTGCAGGAAGAAACGATACCTGACGATTCGCGACGGCAAGGGCGGCTACAAGGTGGTTGAGGAAAAGCGCGGCACCTCTGCGAACAAAAAGGAATCCGCTGAGTTTCAGGGAGGCAAGCGCCGGGTGCTCATCTTCTCGGGAGCAGGAGCCACCGGGTTTTCCTTCCACGCCGACAAGACCGCCGACAACCAGCAACAGCGCATCCACTATGTGTTGCAGCCGGGGGGGAGAGCCGATTCCGCCGTGCAGGGCTTTGGGCGGACCCACCGAACCAACCAGGCCAGTGCGCCAGAATACGTGTTGGTGTCCACCGACGTGCAGGCGCAGAAACGGTTTGTCTCTTCCATCGCCAGGCGCCTTGACCAACTGGGGGCCTTGACCAAGGGCCAGCGCGAGACGTCGGGAGGCCTGTTCAACGCCTCGGATAACCTCGAAAGCAAGTATGGCACCGCCGCGCTTCACGCGCTCTTCACCAATATGGCGAACGGCTATACCAGCATGAGTTTCGATGAAGTCACCGAAGAGATGGGCTTGTCCAACCTAAAAGACGGGAACGGGCAGTTCCTGCCGAATAACATCCCGGAGATGACCAAGTTTCTCAACCGGCTGTTGTCGCTGACCATTGATCGTCAGAACGAGGTGTTTGGGACTTTCACCCAGTACCTTGACGAGATTGTCAACCGCGCCATCCAGCAAGGAACCTACGATACCGGCCTGCAGACCATCAGGGCGCAGAATATCGAGAAAACCCGCGATGAAGTCGTGTTCACCGACGAGCGGACGGGTGCCGCAACACGATTTGTCGAGGTGAAAGTATCCAATCCGGTACGATTCAGAGACTTCGACGCCGCCCAGAAGTGGGCGAGGTCGCGAGGTGCTAAATTCCAAGGCTGGTTCTCTGGACCGCGAACGAAAATCTTTGGTCTTGTCGACCTGGGAGAGCGTCTTGACAAGGACGGCAAGCCGATCCGGCGAGGCGAGGTGGTTGGTATCGTCGACGGCAGTGTGCGGCATATAGACAACCTCTATACCATTCTCCACCAGGCTGCAAAGAGAGGCGGGACATACCGGAAGATCGATGACATAGAGGAGGTTTCCAGGGCTTGGGATGAGGCCATTGACAAGGCCCCGAAAATATCAACGTACAAGGATAATATGCTGGTCGGTGTCCTTATGCCGATATGGGACCGTATCGTTGGAAGCCCCCGTATTCTTCGTATGCAAACCGATTCCGGCGAGGTATTGCTTGGCCGACCCATGAGCGGCAACGACCTGCAGGAGACCATGAAGAACCTGGGAGTCGGTAGCGACTTCTCCGGGATGAGTGGGGAAGATTTCCTTTCCCGTATCCGTAGCGGCGAGACCGCAGTGCTCTCTAATGGCTGGCAGATCAAAAAGCGTTATGTCTCAGGAGAAAACAGGATTGAGGTGATAAAGGGCTCCGGCCGCGACTTCTTTGATTCGGAGATTGCTATTCTGAAGAACAAGGGCGCCTTTCACGAGGTCATCTCGTGGAAAGACCGAATGTTCATCCCCGAGGGGGAGAGCGCCGGATCGATATTCGAAAGCATCACCAAGGCGAGCCCGGTGGTTGAGATGGAAGGAGGAGCGAGGCCTCCGGCTGAGTCACAGGGAGGAATTGATCCGGCTGACGGCCAGAGCGACGACGCCATGCTTTCCACGTCAACCCCCGTCTCCACTCCCGCGCAAATCAGCGCCGAGATTGAATCCCGCCTCGGCAAGTCCGCCACAGCCGCGCTGTACCGTTCCGGCATGGTGGAGGAAATCAGCCAGGAAGAGGCGGCAAGGATTGCGGGGAAGAAGATTGCAGGCCAACAGGTCTTCCATTCCAAGAATGGCACCATCCAAGGCATAGCCACCGGAACCGGCAAGGTCTATCTGGTACGGGGCGGGATTGAGGCAAAACGAGCCTGGTCGGTGCTCCTGCATGAACTTGGCACACATAGTGGCAAATTGCTCCAGGGCAACGCCGGATTCCGACAGCTGCTCAAGACCATCGAGCGGAGAAAAGACGAGAAATCAGAGACCGGCGATAAGATCCGCGAGGCAATCGCCAAAGTACCTGCGAACACCAAGCCGGAGCACGTCACCGAGGAGATCATGGCCTACCTCGTTG
>CAYSON010000565.1:0-2172 GCA_964432635.1 uncultured Desulfopila sp. | reverse complement strand
AATCTTGGGGCTTGCACCGCAGCGTCGGTGGCTATACGGCGGCGATGGAGGCAAGAAACGCCCTCCAGGAATCGCACCATCTCGGCTCCGGCGTCTCCGACAAGGAATTTGCCAAGATCATGGCTGGATCGAGGGTCTCCGTCGGCAGCGACCGTGGACCGGCCGAGTTATCGATCGCCCCCGATGGCCATGGCACCAGGACCAAGTTGGAAACGGTCAACGCCGATGGTTCGACTACCGTCAGGACCACAGGCGGTGATGGCACCGGCATTGCCGTGGACACCATGGCCCAGGGCCGGGTCTCCTACACTATCGATCAAAACGGCCGGCATGTCACCACCCAAGCCGCCGTCAACGGCCTTGATCCGGTCAAGGTCGGCACCATGGCCCAACACCAGACCATTGTTGCCGCCGCCAATAGTCTTGGCAGCAGCAGAAACTGGCAACTGGCCATGGACACCGCCAAGCGCGCCAGTTTTTCCGATAGCGAGGCGCGCGGCTTCACCAGCCGTCTGGAAAACGCCGAGCGGGAAAGCTGGCGACGGGCGGTGAGCGATCAGTCCAGCTTTGTGCATTCGATGAGTGAGGACGTACGCACACAATTCTCGGCTGCGGTTGGCGCGGGTGGCATACCGGTGCTTAAAGCGATTTGGCCTACTGCAAAGCTTGTTGTTACGGGCTCAAATGGCGACAAGGTAAGCTTCAACGTTTCCGAGGATACCGCCAACGGTTTTGAGAAGACCGCCGCCAAGGTTCGCTCGGAGTCGTTGCAGGAAACTTTGCAGGAGGCAAAGAACCTCGACTATGTCACCAAACTCGCCAAACAAATCGGGGCATCGGAAACCTATGCCCTTTTGAAAAACGCCCGCGAACTCCATACGGCGAGCGAATCGTATGGCAGCGATCTGACCACTGCCCTGGTCAGGCAATACGCCGCCGAGCACTATGGAAGCGAAAGTCCGGAATCCATCAGGAAAACCATTGCCGATTTCAATAGCCTGCTGACTCGTCAGGGTCGTGAAGGTGTCGAAAAGATGCAAGGGTTGATCGGGCAGTTTTTGGAAAACGAGCAGCATGGAAAAACCGGAATCGCCGGGGAGGTATCGAGAACCATCAGCGCAACGGCTGGGCAAGTGCAACAGCAGCAATTTAAGCATGACGTCGGGATGGCCGCGAGTGACGCTGGAGGCGCAACCTTCAGCATCCACAAAGAGGGATTCTCGAGTCCGAAAGAGGGTGGTGTTCTAGACTCCCCAAACAAGGAATCGGTTCTTCATCCTGCCGAAACAATCCATAACAGAAACCTCGAAGAGGTCTCGGGCAAAGGGAGAATTGAAACCACCGCCATGGGCTTGGTCAAGGATATTGCAGGGATGAAGAGCGATAAGCCATTGCGGCCGACCGATGAATATTACCGCAGTCAGAATCTCTATTATGACGGCGTCCCAGTGCCACAGAGCAACAAGGGAGAAGGTATCGTCTTGCCATCGGGCAGAGTTTTGTTTGGAGATGATAGCTTTCAACCTCCATCAAAAGACGATGAATTTTTCAAAGGGAGTGTCTTTGAGAAACACAAACAATAGAACTATTTCTCGTCGTACAACTCCTTGTTAAGATCATCCATCGAATAGCCAATGACCCCGCAGCCATCGAGTCCATCAAATTCCGGATCATCGTAAACGGAATATTCCTGTCCCTCGTCGTCTGCACCTTTGTTGAAATAGAGGTCAACGACAACAAGCAAGACAAGGCAAACTATCATTATGACAGTTCCGATAGCCATTTTACCCCCCCACGAACGTTCCTCCCACAAGACCATACATTCTACTAGTAATCATAGGAGGCCTATCAGGGTTTGTCCAGAGTCCCCATTCCTGGATAGCATTCGCCATCCATGGTCAACATCGCCACATCATCAGTTTCTTGGTTTCTTTTGCACGCCGTTTCTTGATTCCTGTTCTTTTGTCGTTTCTTCGTGGTATATGGCTTGTGATGGTATCGCCCCAACTTTCTGCTTCTCCCAGCGCACACACAATTGTTTCTTTGGAAGGCAAAGATTTACAGGAACCTTCACTATGCCATATCACCATTGAGGTAAAGTGAAGGTTTTCATGGATAAGGTCTTATCTCAGAATCCTTTTTTGTTGTTGGGAATTTGGAAAAGCAGAACCT
>CAYSON010000564.1:0-2176 GCA_964432635.1 uncultured Desulfopila sp. | reverse complement strand
GCCGGCCCAAGGAGGTCGTCCATCGCCAGCGACGACTAAATCAAGCTCCTGCAAGGCTCGGACCTCGCCATTCTCAGTGAGAAAGATGCCACTGGCGGCGACTTGGCCGAGAATCCTGCCGTCTCCAGCACGCAGTTGGAAATCTGTGCCGGCGTGGGTCAGGGCAATGGCGCCGACCCCGGCCTCGGCCAGCGACTGCAGTTCGGTGGAACCGTCCTCGTTATGTCGCCAGATCGACAAACGGGAGAAGAGGGGATCGTTCTCGTCAATCCACATATTGGCATCGCTGTCCAGTTGTGCCAGCTCGGCAAAGCCACTGCCGCTGCTTGGCCCGAACAGCTCAAGGCCGCTGTTGATCACCCCGTCGCCGTTGCGGTCAAAGGCAAGAAAGCCGCAGCCGCAGCCGAGACGGGCAAGCTGCTCGGCCATGCCGTCGCCGTCAAGATCAAAGGTGAAAAAGCTGTCGCCGAGCAGCTGCGAAGTGGTGTCGAATTGTAGGACCAGTGGATCAAGGAGCAACCCGGCATCAAAGGTCATGGTCCTGGTCGCGGTCGTCCGGCTGGTCAGCGACAAGTTGAGCTCAAAAGAGATATTCCGGCCATCGGCAGAGGTTATCGACCCCTGCGCCGCGAAAAACAAGGATTCTTCGACATGGTAGCTGGTCGCCGTCGACAGCGTTAGTCCCGTTAGCCCCTGCGGCGCCTGCGGCGACATGCCCTGCCCGACGGAGATACTTGGTTCGCGCAACTGCACCGGCATGCCGAGCACTTTCTCAGCCAGCAAGGTCAGCACCTGATCGCCGTCACCGACCGGTAGCGAGGACGCCGGGGTAGTGCCAATGGATCCGACCATGGATCGGGCCCTGATGCTGCTTTCCGTCGACGAAGCCAGCGCCTGAGAAAACCGGAGGCCAAAGGCCGGGCTCTCATCCTTCGCCATATCTCTATTGTTGACCTGTTGTTCCCATTCCTTGGAAATCCTTGTTGCATCCATGCTTACCGCTGCTGCAGCAAGCTTCATGATCTCTCCTCCGTTTGATTGTTTTTTACACCGCCCCAGCAATGCGTATCGACTGCAGGCAGTTCACTCTTTATACGCCGACCTTGACTCCCGCTCGACAAAGACAGGCGTTTTCCTTTTAGTTATTCACCTGGCGCAGAGCTTCCTCCCTTCACCGGATAATTTCATATTACGATCCCCATTGTTTCCTAACTTTTTCCGTGGTAATCAATATCTGTCGGACACTATCCACATGAGCTTTTCAACTTCATTAAACTGCAACAAAAAGGAGATTTCATGAAGGTTAGAATCGCCACCATCCTGTCACTTTCCGTACTGCTTTCGGTACCGGCTCTTGCCGCCGAAACGGTGCAACTTGGACCCCGCCCGTTCTATCTGGTCAACGACATGGCGGAAAGTCCGCTGAAAAGCGAGTTACAGAAGTGCTCTGCCGGACCGTTCACCAAGACCGATTTTTCCATCGGCCATCGCGGCGCCTGCATGCAGTTCCCCGAACACACCAAGGAATCCTATGTCGCCGCAGCGCGCATGGGTGCCGGCATCATCGAATGCGATGTCACCTTCACCAAGGACCGCTCCCTGGTCTGTCGCCATTCTCAATGCGACCTGCACACCACCACCAATATCCTCGCCATCCCCGAATTGGCGGCAAAATGCTCCGAGCCCTTCACCCCGGCCGAGATCGACAGGGCGACCGGTAAGGTGACCAAAAAGGCCTCGGCCAAGTGCTGCACCAGCGACATCACCCTGGCCGAATTCAGACAGCTCAAGGGAAAGATGGATGCCGCCAACGCTGATGCGACCACGGTCGAGGAATATCTGAAAGGCACCGCCTCCTGGCGCACTGATCTCTACTCGGCGACCGGCACGCTGATGACCCATGCCGAGAGCATTGCCCTGCTTAAGTCCCTGGGGGTGAAGATGACCCCGGAGTTAAAGAGTGCCAGCGTCAAGATGCCCTTTGATGGCACCTACACCCAGGAGGCCTATGCCCAGCAAATGATAAACGAGTACAAGGCCGCCGGCGTTCCCGCCTCCCAGGTCTTTCCCCAGTCCTTTCAGTTGTGTGACGTCCTCTATTGGCTTAAGAACGAGGCCGAGTTCGGCAAACAGGCAGTCTTTCTCGACGAACGCGATAACGAGAAAACCTTCAACC
>CAYSON010000563.1:0-2178 GCA_964432635.1 uncultured Desulfopila sp. | reverse complement strand
GGAAGGTTCGAGATCGTCCCGGCAACCCACTGGTGGTACAAGGAGATGAGCGAGGCCTTCGGATGGAATCTGGAGCAGTACATCTACCACGGTGGCTACCCCGGCGCCGCCCCCCTGATAGGCGACCGACAGCGGTGGGCACGCTATATCATCGATTCGCTGGTCGAGACCACCATCTCTCGCGACATCCTTCTCATGACCCGAGTTGACAAGCCGGCACTCCTGCGCCGCCTATTCCAACTCGCATGTGACTACTCGGGGCAGATCCTTTCTTTCACTAAGATGATTGGCCAGTTGCAGGACGCCGGCAACACTACTACTCTTGCCCACTATCTGGATCTCCTCGCCGGGGCTGGGATGGTTACCGGCATCGCCAAGTTTGCAGGTCAGAAAGTCCGGCAGCGCGGGTCAAGTCCCAAGTTGCAGGTGCTCAACACTGCGCTCCTTACCGCCCATTCCCACCTCTCCTTCGAGGCGGCCCAGCAAGAGCGAGACTTCTGGGGAAGGCTCGTAGAATCGGCGGTAGGCGCTCATATCCTTAACGGCACAACTGCTACGAACATTGAGGTCTTTTACTGGCGTGAGGGAAACTATGAGGTAGATTTCGTCCTTCGTTCGGGTCGGACAATCACAGCCATCGAGGTCAAGAGCGGCAGGCATCGAAACACTCTGCCGGGAATGGAAGCGTTCGCCAAGGCGTTTAAGCCGCAGCATCAACTCCTGATCGGCGGTCAAGGAATTCCGCTGGAGGAGTTTTTCCGTACTCCAGTTACGCAATTTCATTATTAGGTCTTGGCATGCGCAAAGTGACAAGACAAGGGAAAGTCAGGAGAGTCGGTTCTTGGTGTTATGCCGAGTAGCCGGGGGCGGTTGCCCGTCCCCAGCTCTCTAAGACCAAAACGCCCCTGGGAAGTCATTGGATTGACGCACTCTCATTTCGGTGGTATTGTCACTTTGCGAAAAAGCAAAATCCTATCCAATCCAACCAAACCGATTGCACTATGGCTCATGGTTGTTCAACATTATTGAATTTCCCGGGATTCGGCTTTTGCAGTTCTAAAGATCCGTTAGCGAGGTCGGTTATGCGTCCAAAAACCAAAGGACAAATCGAAGCGGAAATCAGCGATGCCATCATCAAATTCGAGAAAGAATACATGGGGCGGGGACCGCTCGAGACCAAAACCTACTTGATCGATGATCTGATTCTGGTTCGGCTCAAAGGCGTGCTTACCCAGGCTGAACATCAATTGGCCAGAGCCAGCAAACAATCCAGCGGCCGCGAATTGATCAAACAGGTGAGAATCACCCTGCTGGAAAACGGGCGGCCGTTGCTTGAATCCGCGATCGAATCGCTGACCGGTAAAAAAGTAATCAGCCTCCATACTGACATCAGCACGGTAACCGGAGAACGTATGATCATTTTCACCCGCCAAGCGCCGCCTGAATTCGCTTAATCGGGGTTCCGCTTTTTTTCTTGACGTCCATGAACAACCCGGAGTACATTAAATTCCAAAAAACAGCTGCCACCGGAGGACGCACAGGGCGTGCGTTGGCCTGGCAGGCTGCTAAAATTGCTTGAGAGTCTGGCTGGGCCCTGCTTTGCAGGGTGCAGCCAAGAAGATAGGGCCGAATCATCACCTTTGCCGGGTGATCTTCGGCCTTTTTTTATTTTCCTAAAGGAGCAATAACCATGACGCGCTTTGTGCAGGAACAACAGCAGATCATCCTCCACACGCAACAGGGCATCTGCGCATCCAAACTCGAAATCTTGCGCAGTGATGTTTTTCGGCGGATTTTCCTGCTTTATATCATTCACCTGCAGCGCAAAAATGCCCCCCTGCTTTCCGCCTTCCCCCCGCAGCTGACCTCAGTTGACAGCGGCACGAACCTCAAGGAAATATTCATTCTGCTCTGCCGCTTCGCTCCTGCAGCCGGAACTGCGCAAATTGCTCCACACCTTCGTCGAAGGGCTATATGATTTCTGGCGGGATTTCGACCGTTTTCTCGTCATGCATTCAGAGCCGGGGCCAAGCAGTTTTGACAAACGCCCTTATCGCTCCTTCAATTCCACTACCGAGGAGTTGACGCATCTGGTCAGAGCTCTATACCGTGACATTTGCGAAAACATCACCGGCGATCACCCCCGGGTTTACCGCCAGGTTGCAGCGGGCTGCGATG
>CAYSON010000562.1:0-2192 GCA_964432635.1 uncultured Desulfopila sp. | reverse complement strand
AGGTGAAATGCCCGGTGTCCAGCTTGCCCAACCAGTTGCCCTGTTCGCAAAGTTCTCCGGTTTTCTTTTTGAACCTCAAACTGGCTCGCATGGCGTGGATGATATAAAAGGAGGAGACCACGTACATCGCGAAATAACAGAGAAAAACAAGAAAGAGATAAAAGTCGCCAACCCCATAGAGCGGCCCCAGAAAACTGACTATGCTCATCATGGCGGTGATGCCGATGATGGTCCTCACCGCCATCTCGCGGCCCATGCCGAAACGCATGAAGATATGATGCAGATGGTATTTATCGGCCCTGAAAGGACTCTCGCCGCGAAGGATACGCTTGGCCATTACCGTCAGGGTGTCGGTGATCGGCACCGCCAGAATGAGCAGCGGACAGACCGGGCTAACCCTCGCCCCCTCCCCCTGGGTCAGGGCCAGGGCCATGAAGGCCAGGGAAAAGCCAAGGCTGAGACTGCCGGCATCGCCCATAAACATCGACGAGGGGTACCAGTTGTAGCGAAGAAAGCCGAGCACCGCCCCGGCCAAGGCGACATTGAGGAGCATCAGCGCTTGGTTCTCGGCCAAGGAACCGTGGATGGCGAAGGTAGTGAAGGCAATGAAGGAGACGCCGCCAGCCAGGCCGTCCAAACCATCTACCATGTTAATGGCGTTGATCACCCCCACCACGCAGAAAATGGTCACCATCCAGATTAGCCATTCAACGGCGGGAACCACCAGCTCGCCAATGCCGAGCAGGTCACCAAACGATGTCAGGGACACCTGGCTGAAATAGATGAGCAAAACGGTGGCGACGATCTGCGCCACGAATTTTTGGCGGTGGCCCATCTCCTTGCAATCATCGAGAAAGCCGACCAGGAGCAGCACCGCCACCCCGAGAAAATAGCCGCGCAGGCCGCCGAGGGGCACGAACACCAGGGCGGCGAAAGTGGCGGAGATCATCACCCCCACCCCCCCCACCAGTGGCCGCGGCATCTTGTGCACCTTGCGCTTTTCCGAAGGTTTGTCCAACAGCCCGATAACCTTGGCAATCTTCGCCAACTTGGGCAACACCAACAATGCCGCCAACAACGCCACCAAAAACACCAAGAACGGGGTAATCATAGGGGTCAAGTCTCAACTCTTGACAAATTTTCTGCTGCAGCTATGCTGAGGTAACATTTCCAACCAACGGAGAACTTCCATGGCACGTCCTCTACGCATGCAATATCCGGGCGCCTTTTATCATATCACCTCCCGGGGCAACGAACAGCAATCGGTGTTCACCGATGGGAAAGATCGCGAACGGTTTCTTTCTTACCTTGAATCATCCGTGGTGCGCTACGGCGCGGTCATCCACGTCTATTGCCTGATGGGGAACCATTATCATCTCTTCCTGGAAACCCCACGCAGCAACCTGTCACAAATCATGCGCCATATCAACGGCGCCTATACCACCTATTTCAATGTCAGACATCAGCGAAGCGGCCACTTATTTCAGGGACGCTACAAGGCCATTGTGGTGGAAGCCGACCCTTACGCCTTGGAGCTGTCTCGATATATCCACCTCAATCCGGTGCGTGGCAAACTTGCCGCAAAACCGGAAAACTATTCCTGGTCCAGCTACCGCAGCTACAGCGGTGTTGAGCCGGCGCCACCGTGGCTGACGACACATCGGATTCTCGACTATTTCAAGAACCATCAATCTTCTCGTCAAGCCGCCTACCGCGACTTCGTCGAGGATCTTCTAACAGGCGAATACGTCAGCCCATTACAAGCAACAATCGCGTCGACTGTACTGGGTAGCCCAGAATTTGTCAAAAAGATATCGCAAACACACCTGCCCCAGACGCCTAATGCACGAAATGTGCCAGCAACCAGAGCCCTACGCAAGCATCCGACCATCGAACAAATCCTCGACACGGTGCAGCGAGAGCTGGGCCAGGGGCCGCAGACCAGAAACATCGCTCTCTATTGTTGCCAGCAATTCAGTGGCGCCAGGCTGAGTGATATCGGCGCACATTTCGGCGGCATCAGTGACGCCGCCGTATCTCAGGCCAGCCGCCGTCTCCTGCTCAGGGCCGAATCCAACCCCCAGCTGATGCAAATCCTTGAGGGGGTCAGGTCTCAACTTTTAACATAATAGGGGTCAGGTCTCAACTCTTGACAGGCGGAGACTAAGCCAGAGGGCAATCTTCATCGTTGG
>CAYSON010000561.1:0-2194 GCA_964432635.1 uncultured Desulfopila sp. | reverse complement strand
GACCCGTGGGAGATCCGGCCTTGTAACACCCGGTTTTTCCGGGGGGTGACAGACCTCACACCTTGAACTTGGACATCTCTCTCGAAACACTATCGACGATTGTGTTCACGTTGCCCACCACTTTGGTGATCTGGTCGATGGAGGCCGAGGCCTCCTCTGCGGCGGCAGCCACTGTTCTGGTCTTTTCAGACATGGCCTCAACCCCCTCGCCCATCTGCCGCGACAGGACTGACAACTGACTGGAAAAGGAGGCCATGGTGCTGGCGCTGCCGGAAAGCTGTTCAACGATATTGCGGATTTTCTCGACAAAGGTATTGAATCCCTTGGCCAAGGCCCCGACTTCATCCCGGGTGGTCACGATGATATGCTTGGTCAGGTCGCCTTCGCCCTCGGCAATGTCCTGCATCAGGTCGGCGGCATGACGGATCGGTCGTATAACCCGATTGGTGATCAGGGCGATGAGGACGGTCATGAAGAACCCGCAGAGAAAAATCGCCGCCCCGGTCACCAGCATGTCGTTTTTGAGTTGGGTGGCAACTCTGCCCGTGCTGTAGCTGAATTTGAGGCGGGCGAGCACTTCCTTGCCGCCTGGGCTGGTCAAATCCCTGTTCACGAGGATCGATCGCGGAGTTGCCGGTTTTTCCTCGCTGTTCTTGGTAAGGATAGTCCCCTTGGCATCAAGGAAGACCAGCCACTCGACATCGGGGTCCTTGACGATCTCTTTAACGAGCACATCGAGGGCGGGATAGTCAAAGTTGTTGATATAGGGGATACCGACCTGCTCAGCCAGGGCGAGCAGCGAATGGACCTTCGCCTCCAGGGCTTGCTCCATAAGGCGACTGCTGCGGAACATCATGAAGGCGCCCAGACAGAGCAGCAGCACCGCTGTTGCCGAGACCGTTGCTGCCAGTATCTTTCCTCGTAGTGTACGAAAACCGAGTTTTGCCATGACTCTTCTCTTTCCTTCGCTGTCTTTAGGGTGCAACCGGCAGCATCGATCGCTGCCGGCTGCCCTGGCCTTGCCTATTTAACGATGTACTGCTGCCCCTCGCCGACGAGATAATCAAGCATCTTCTGCAGGCCGGCGGAAGGCGCCCCCTTGGTGATCAGGGTAACCGGCCGTCCGACCTCAGGGATGGACGGTCCGTTGACCGAGGAATCAATCTGGGCCAAGGCCGCCAAGGCCACACCACCCGGAGTGGCGAGTATCCTGGCCTTGAGGTCTTCGGCGGTGGTGCCCTCGATTGCTCCGGCAGCAAAGGGTTCACCGTTGAGGATCTGCTTTTGGAATACCCCTTGGGTGCCGGGGATCTTGCTGCCGAGGATGAGGGCAACCGGTTTGTCAGGCCCGCCAGCCTCTTTCCAGTTCTTGGTCTTGCCGGTGAAGATGCCCACAAGTTGTTCCTTGGACAGGGTCGAGACGGTGACATCCTTGTTGGTCATGACCTTGACCACATCCTTGCCGATCACCCGGTTCTTGTAGGCGCTCTTGTCAGCGATGGCATAGCCTTCCTTTTCCATCATCGCCATCCAGTCGGGGAAGGTCATGCCGCCCACGGCCGCCTCGACCGTGCCGGCATCAAGATCCTTGACCGCCTGCACCGGGCCGCTTGAGGTAACGACCAGTTTGACTCCGTTGGCCTTTTCCATCGGGTCCTTGATCTTATTGAAGATGTTTTCGGTGGCCGCTGCGCCGGCACCGATTTTCACCTCTTCCGCCACGGCCGTCCCGGCCAGACCGACGACGCAGGCGATTGTTGCGATCGCGCGAAGTATTCTACTGCCTTTCTGCTTTACCATGATGTCCTTGCCTCCTCTTACCCTTTAAGTTCAATGTGAGGGCGGCGATCAACTCGGCCGCCCGTGCTCGTGTGGCCTCCCTGACAACAAACCGGCCAGAGAGAATCTGAGAACAGTTACCAACATTCACTCACAAAAGAGGGCTGATGTCAAATGGTGCCATGTAAATATTTTCGAAAAAATAGCCTCTTGCAAAATAACCTGTTGAAAAACATGACTATTCTGGCCAGCCTATCAGAAAATCGTCCTGGCAAAGGCTCACCCCTGCATCTACCTGGGAAATTCCAGTGGAGCTCTCGTGGCTATTTAGCACAAAGGTCTTCAACGACAGGGCTTTTGGGGAGGGATTCGGGAGTTTGGGGGAGAGAATTTGGGGGACGGCATATTGTTTAGA
>CAYSON010000560.1:0-2199 GCA_964432635.1 uncultured Desulfopila sp. | reverse complement strand
TCGTCACTTACCAAAGAAGTTTGGTCATTGAGTAACCCCGAGGCCCGACAGGACTTATCTTTTAAGAATCGATTTCCACAGACCATCAACACTACCGCAACACATGCGGCTCAATAGAGGGGCAATCTATGACAACGCAGACTTTTCGTTGGACACTCATGGCGGCGTATCTTCTTATGATGAGCGGTTGTGCAACCCAGAATGTTGTCGACATCCGAAGCAATCCTCCCGGCGCCACCGTTTCAATTGATGGGCAGAAGGCACAACAGGTCACACCACTCCCCTATCAATTTGATTTCACTAAAAAAAGTGAATACACTGTGCTTTTTTCCAAGGAAGGGCATTTTGAACAAGAGCTGATCGTCAACAGCCAGACCCCATCCCTCGACAAGGGCGTTGTCAGCGTCGAACTCACCCAGAGCCCCCTCTGGGCAGCGACCAGCCCATCCCCTGCCACCAACACCTGGGTGCAAATCCCGGTGGGGGTCAACCTCGATACCAAAGCGGCCTGGCAGATCATGATTGATGCGGCAATCAAACGCTCTTCGAACATCAAGGAGCTCAACTACGAATCAGGCTATCTTCAAACCAAACACACGGTCAGAAAATTCGAAACTAAAAACGGCGAATTTCTCCTCAGGTGCCAGCTCATTGCCACCATGGTATCGGCGGAACCACTCATCTATCGCATCAAAGATGTGGCCGAATGGTCGGCCAATGGCGTGCAATGGCATCCCTACAATCGCATCTTCACCGAGCACGCCGAGATGATTACCGAGATAGAAGATCGTCTCCGCAATAACTAGTTTGAGCGCTCCCGGAGAGGCGCAATACGTAAAAGTGGCCGGAGTTATAGATCATCGGAGAGGTGGTCAGCAACCGCGAAAGAGGATGAGCCATGCTGGGTTTACGTTTCAGTTTGTTAGCCATGATACTCTTCGGCCTCCTCCTGTCCAACGTTTCAGCCGCAGATTTTAAAAAGACCAAAATTGCCGTTCTTGATTTCGAGCAACGGGGTGACGCCTTCAAGACTCAGGACATGGGAGGGATCGTCGCCGAATGGTTCACCACCGCCATGGTCAAGGATGGACGCTTTCAGGTGGTCGAACGCGCTCTGCTCAAGCGAATCATCGAAGAACAGAAGCTTGGCATGTCCGGACTTATCGACCAGGGCAGCACAGCCCAACTGGGCAAGATTCTCGGCGTCAAGACCATCATTTCCGGATCGGTACTGCTATTTCAGGACCATATCGAGGTCAACGCCCGCATCATCAATGTCAATACCGGCTCGATCGTCGCGGCGGAGAGCCTCCGCAGTGCCAACCCCGAAGGTCTTCAGCAGTCTATTGAAACCCTTACTGCCAAGATCGTCAAAAATTTTCCGCTTACCGGTTACATCGTCAAGAAGCGCGAATCCACCGTGTTGATCGATCTTGGTGCCAGTGGCGGGCTGCAACCCGGCATGGAATTTATGGTCTTTAAGGAAGGCGAAACGATCAAACACCCAAAAACCGGTGAGGTGCTCGACGTCGAACAGATTCGCACCGGAAAGATCAAAATCGTCGAAATCGGTGCCAATACCGCCACCGCCGACATCCTCGAAGTCGAACCTAACCAGGAAATCCGCTACGGGCAGTTGGTGCAAAGCGTTCGTAAGTTCGTCGTTCCAACCGAGGAAAAGGCCGACACTCCCGCAGCCACGCCCAAGGGCGACACGCCGCAGCGGCAGGAAGCTGCCGTCGTCGCCGTCGCCATATCACCACCAGTTACTGCGCCGCCTCACCCGGCGCTCAAGCCTGAAACTCCGCCAACATCCGCAAAGCCCCCGGAAACTGCCACCGACGGCTACCAGCGCAGCGAATTCCTTCCGGGAGAACGGGACAATCTCGCCTCCGGTGGTCAAGGACCGGCACTACTGCCGCTGCCCACCCGATGGTGCACCGGCCCTCCCCCTTGTCTCCATGATCCATGCGCGTCCGGAAGCGAGCGCGGTGGTGGCCGACGATGAGGGGGGCGGGTATCTCCTCGGGAGGCATCTGTTGGAGATGGGGCATCGCCATCTGCTGCACTGCTACAAAGACGATGAGGAGCTGGCAGGATTATCCGCGCGACGCCTGGCCGGCGTGCACCGGGCATATCAGGAGCGCGGCCTCTCGCCGGCCACCTTCATGCACTACTGCCCCTGGCACCCTTACGGGC
>CAYSON010000559.1:0-2203 GCA_964432635.1 uncultured Desulfopila sp. | reverse complement strand
CGAAAGCCATGGCATTCGTCACCCCAGTCGCGAGGGCCTGATCCTCATTCTCGGATATCCGCGGGTGGTTTATCAGCGAGGTATTCGCCGCAGCCTGGCGGCGGTGGACCAATTGTAGCAGCAGAGGAGTTGTCGATTTCTTGGGTCAACTCGCCAATCTTTCACCCTTTATAAAAAAAATGACCGCGGTCGGAAATTTTCCTTGACGATTTTCTGCGCCGGATTATATTTCCGACCACAGTCGACATTTTCTTATAGAGGATACCATGAGCGGAATACGAGAGACAAAAAAACAAGAAACTCGCCGGGCGATTATGCAGGCGGCCATGACCTTGTTCAGCGAAAAAGGTTTCGAAAAGACCAGCATCGAGGAACTGGCCCGCACCGCCGGCATCGGCAAGGGCACGGTATACGGCTATTTCCCCACCAAGAGCGACATCCTCCACGCCTTTTGCGAGGACGAACTGGAGAGCCTGCGTCAGGAGCTCACCGAGAATGCTGATAAGGGGGTACCGATCCTTACCCAGATGGTGCGCATTTATATGGCGGAATTTATGGAGATCACCGCGAACCGTGAGTTCGCCCGCATCTTTATGCAACAGACCGCCTTTCCGCGCGATGTCGATCTCGACAAGCATCTTGAACACGAAAACAACTATTTTTCCCTGCTCTTCCCCCTGCTGGAAAAGGGCCAGGAACGGGGGGAGCTGCGCAAGGAAATGGATCTTCTCCATATCACCGGCCATTTTTATGGCCTCTATCTGCTCCTCGTCTCCGCCTGGTTTTCAGGGCGGATCAAGACCGAGGAGGCCGAGGAGGCCCTGACCATGCTTTTTCGCCAGGCCATGGAAGGATTGCAGCCACGGCCGGATCACAACTCAACCACGGGTGTCAGCAATGAGTAACGAACAATTCGGGCCGAGGAGCCCGCGGGCGAAGATCGTCTATTTCTTCTGGAACAACGTGCCGCGCTTTATGCTCCTGGCAGTGTTGGTGCTGATCGTTATCCTTGCCGGGGCGATCAACCAGAAAAGCGCCTCCATCGCCTCGATCAAGGCGGCAGGAGAAAAAACGGAGAAGCCGGCGGTCAACGGCGTCACCCTGGCGCTTAAGCCGGAGGCGATCCATGACCGCATCAACCTGCCCGGCAGCATCGAGGCGTGGACCACGCTGGCGCTGCTGTCGAAACTGAGCGGCACCATCGAAGAAGTAAGGGTGCGCGAGGGGCAGAAGGTGAAAAAAGGTGATGTCATCGCCCGCATGGATGACGAGGACTACCGCATCGCCGTCGACCGTGCCGACGCCGCCTACAAGCTGGCCAAGGCCGAGTTCGAACGCGACAAGGCCATCTACGCCAAGGGAGTGATTCCCACCGCCGCCCTCGACGCGAACCGCACCCAGATGGAGACCACCAAGGCCGACTTCGAGAACGCCAAGCTGCAGCTGTCGCGCTGCCTGGTTACCGCGCCGATGGACGGGGTGATGAAGAAGGTCGACGCCAAGGTCGGTTTGCAGCTCTCCGTGGGCGACCCCATCGCCGAGATCATCGAGATCGGCAGGGTCAAGGCGGTGGTCGGCATCCCCGAATCGGATGTCACCGCCGTGCGCGGCCTGGGTTCCATCGACTTCAAGATCCAGGCCCTGCAGGATCGGGTGCTGACTGGCAAGGTACACTTCCTTTCCTCGGCACCGGAGACGGTGGCGCGTATCTTCCGCCTGGAGCTGGAGGTGGACAACCACAGCGGCGAGATTCTCCCCGGCATGTTCGTTCGTGCCGACATCGTCAAGAAGACCGTGGAGGGTGCCATCGTCGTGCCCTATTACAGCGTTATCTCCCGCAACAACGAGCAGTACGTTTATGTTGAGGAGGACGGGGTGGCCAAGAAGCGCAAGGTTCGCCTCGGGGTCATGGAGAAGTGGCTGGTGCAGGTGGTGGAGGGGCTGGGCAGTGGTGATAAGTTGCTGGTCGAAGGACACCGCGATGTCGAGGACAACCAGAAAATCAAGGTGGTCAAGGCCGCCCTCGAGATGAAGGAATTGATGTTATGATAATTTCCGATACATCCGTGAAAAACAGCACCACCGTCTTCGTGCTCATGCTGCTGCTCGTCATCTTTGGTGCCTATTGCTACAAGACCCTGCCGCGCGAGAGCGAGCCGGACATCACCATTCCCTACGTCTTTGTCTCCACCGAATACAAGGG
>CAYSON010000558.1:0-2214 GCA_964432635.1 uncultured Desulfopila sp. | reverse complement strand
AACAGTTCCTTGCCGGTGCCGCTCTCGCCGGTGAGCAGCACCGGGGCGATGTTGCCCGCAGCCAGCTGCGCCGCCTGTTTGAGTCCGGTGATGGCCGGGCCGACACCGATAATACTGTCCAGGGTGTAGCGGGTCGAGCGCAGCTGCAACAGCTCCTTTTCATAACTCTTCACCCGCGATTCGAGCGAGTGCAGCTTACGGGCAAGCTTGACCACCTCGCTGATATCCTGGAACATCACCAAACCGAAGACGGCGATGACCTCGCCCTCCTTTTTGATGGGGATGCGGTGGACGACGATGTTCTGGCCGCGGATCATCTGGATCTGATTGATCTCCGCCACTCCGCCTCGCCCGACCACATGCATGCGACTGTTCTCCACCACCTCGGTGCAGTGCTTGCCGAGACCGGCGGCAACATCGATGCCGAGGAAGTCGGCATAGGGTTTATTGAGGTGGGTGACCATACCCTGGGGATCGGTGACCATGGCCCCGCTGGGGATGTTGTTGAAGATGAGATGATAGAGCTCAAGTTGTTCCTTGGTTTTGTGGTCGTTGTGCACATTGTTCATGGCAGATACGGATAAGAAAAGAGGAAGGGATATGGTAGGCTGGCACCGCACTTGTAGAGATATTAATACACCCATTGTCCTGTTCTGTCTACAATGAGCCGAGGCGTCGCTCCCCTATGACCCGCCGCTACCGTCTGGAAAACCAGACAACATCCCGACAAGGACTGCTCCATCCGCCCCGTCTCAGGAAAAAGTGCCAGTCGCCTCAGCAGCATGAGGAGCGTCGCACCATGGCGTTAGTACTTTTTTTACCAATGTTCCTAAATTGTTACCCGACAACTGCGGCGCCCCACCCCCCCGTCACCGGTCCAAGCAACCGCCACTATCTCGCATCACCTGGCCCTGCCTTTCTTTTCCCTGTGGCTGCGCCAAAGAGCCCCGATCCGGTTTTTAGGACAAGAAATTTATCAAGGGTAACCAAGAATTCTAAGGAGTTGCACCGGGCTCTCTCTTTCCCTCCGCGCCGGGCGGGGCAAGGTCGACAGGCAAAACCGTCCACTATTTCGTACACCGCCCGGGAACGACCGACCGATGCCACCGCTACCGCACTCAACCTCTGTGATTTCAATGGTCTTCCGCCGCCCGCGGAGACTGGCACGGCGGTTGCTTGAAAGTTTTGGTACCACCCTGTTTTGGTAGTCGCGATGCCGCTCCCCCCCCGGGGTGATCGGCATCCGTCAGTATTGACCGCGCTGGATTTCCCGGCGCACAAGAACATCCCATTCTCTGGAGGAAACCATGAAGAAACAGTGGATCATCGCCGCCGTTGCCGCCCTTGGGCTGACCTTGGCGGCCGGCAACGGCCAAGCCGCAGAAAAGCGCGAGAAATTCGGCTCCGACAAACGGCGCGAAGCGATCAAGCAGGAACTGCGCTCGATCAAGCCGAGCACCGAGACCTTCAAGTGGAAAATGGTCATGCCCTGGTCCAAGGGCTTACTGTTCTACGATATGGCCCAGCACTTCGCCGACTCGGTAGCGCTTGCCTCCGGCGGCCGTCTCGAGATCAAGCTGTTCTCCGCCGGCGAGTTGGTCGGCGCCATGGAATCTTTCGACGCGGTCAGCAAGGGCTCGGCCGAGGTCGGTCACGACTGGCCCGGCTACTGGCAGGGCAAGGATCAAAACTTCGTCTCCTTTGCCTCGGTACCCTTCGGACTTGACACTGAGGGCTACAATATCTGGCTGTATGAACGCGGCGGCCTCGAGCAGATGCAGGAGCTTTACGGCAAATACAACCTCTTCGCCCTGCCCGGCGGTAACGGCGGCCAGGAAATGGGCTTCTTCTCCAACAAGAAGGCCACCAAGAATGAAGACTTCAAGGGCATGCGCGTCCGTACCCCCGGCTGGTATATGGACATCATGACCCGTCTCGGTGCCTCGGTCACCCCGCTGCCCGGCGGCGAAATCTATCTGGCCCTTGAGCGCGGCGTCATCGACGGCGCTGAGTTCTCCACCCCGGCGATGAACTATCCGATGGGTTTTGACGAGATCACCAAGTACGTCATCACCCCCGGCGTCCATCAGCCTTCCGTGCAGTGCGCCTTCTTCTTCAACAAAGACGCCTACAACAAGCTGCCCGCAGACCTCAAGTGGATCGTCGATATCGCCGCCAAGGAGACCCAGCTGTGGTCCACCGCCTGGCAGGAGA
>CAYSON010000557.1:0-2224 GCA_964432635.1 uncultured Desulfopila sp. | reverse complement strand
CAACATGGGTGGTGTTGTTGGCCCCGGCGGTAACCAGACCGAAATCGCGGGGATAGAGGAGCTTGCGCCCCACCAGGCTTGATTTCCAGGTTTCGCACTTGCCGGCACAGTCGGCGCGGCATAGGGTGCAAAGACTGGATTCGGCGGGATTTCCTCTGTTGGCGGTACCGAGAACGTCGTTAATTTTGTCAAAACGCATGTGAAGGCCTCCATTGAAGTGAAACTGGTTGTAGGGCGGAGGCCTTGGGTACACATAAAAAAAGGCATCTGCCCCGACTAAAGAGGAAACAGACGCCATTGTCTTGAAAGCCACGCAGTCACACGCCGTTGTGCGACCGCAGCTTATATCATACTCGTTTTTGTAGCGGGACTTAATTTAGTTGTCAACAAAAAAGTTTCCCTAGAGTTCATCGGAGAGGACGATGGCCTCGGCGATATCAAGCATCGATTTGCGCGCGTCCATGCTGCGCTTGCGTATCCAGCGATAGGCCTCCTCGCCGTTCATGTCGCGTCGCTGCATGAGAATCTCCTTGGCCCGCTCGATGATCTTGCGCGATTTGAGCTCCTGCTCAATGACTCGGGTTTTGATGATCAGCTCGGTGTTGTGCAGGGCCACCGCCGCCTGGCTGGCCACGGCGGTAAGCATGTTGATGTCGGTGGCGGAAAAGACGTGCGGCTGGACGGTAAAGCAGTTGAGTACCCCGACCACCTTATCCTCCTTGCCCTGCAGGGGTACGCCGACCATCGACACCAGGCCGAGACGGCGGGCCATGTCTTTTTCCTTGAAGCGTTCGTTTTCAAGGACATTGGGGATATAAAGGGGGCGCTGGGTGGAGATAACGTAACCGACAACTCCCTCGTGCAGGCGCAGCACCCGGTCCTTGACGTAGTCACGGTCGATCGATTGTGTCGCCTTGAGCCGCACCAGGGGGGGATTCTCGTTTTCGTCGACCAGCCACAGGGAACAGATCTCCACCCCGGTGACCCGGGCAGTGACCATGACGATCAGCTTGAAGAGGTCTTCAAGGAAGAGGTCGGAGGTGATGGCTTGACTGATGTCCATCAAGGCCTTGATATAGTTGTCGTAGGTTTGCTGCGTCGACTTTTCCATGGTTACTTTGGCGGAAAAAATTGAGGAACTTTGGCCACGCCACAGCGCGACCCCTCTTCGTTCCGCCTACGAGACGTACGACGACAATCGGCGGAGAAAGATCCGCCACAAAGAATACACCACTCTCAGCGGTTACGCCACCGCCGACTGCAGCAGACAGCGCTGCAAACCTTCCCTGGTGATCAGGGTAAACTGCTGATCGGGGTCGGTCTCGATGACGCCCTGGCCCTCCATGACCCGCAGCACCCGCCGCACTTCCAGGAGTTTGAGGTTCATAAGCCCGGCAATGGTGTCGGCGGCGACCAGCTGCGGTGGGTCGTGCGCTAGATTTTCGCAGAGAATCGTTAAGATTTGCTGTTGTTGCTGACTAAGCGACATACGGACCTCTCTATTGCCTCGGGGAGGGTTTCCGGCCGGGAATCGATCGGCCAAAGCGCTCTGTTGCGTTTATAGCCAAACCTTTCCCGTCCGTTGTTGATCCTGGTGTATGGTCAGAGCTCCATTTCCTTTTTTATTCGAAAAGTCTGCGCGATGCAAAGGATAAAATCATTATGAATAACTTATTTTATTAATTATTCAGTGTTGCTAATTTTAGCCTTGCCGCAGTCAAAAACTCTATCCCCAACAACGGCGAAGCGCTGGCCGTCGGTAACCGAAGCGGCGACAAAAGCCGATTTTCCTGCCGCACTCCCTTGCCTTGTGGTAGAGTCGCACAAACTCCACCAATCAACATCAGCTCCCGACCATTACCATGTCCGACTCCCCCGCAACCGGCCGCCCCTCCACTTGGCGCATCAGCACGACCACCACTCTGCTCGACACCCCGATCATGCGGGTCCAGGCCAGTTGCGTCTCCCGCAAGGACAGCCACCGCGAGCAGCAATTTTATCGCCTACACTTCCCTTCCTGGGTCCATGTCATCGCTGTCACCGGGAACGAAAAACTGGTGCTGATTCGCCAGTACCGCTTCGGCACCGACCGTGTCGAACTGGAGATTCCCGGCGGTGCCGTCGACCAGGACGAAGATCCTCTGCTCGCCGGACTGCGCGAGCTCCGCGAGGAGACCGGTTACGTGGGCGGCGAGGCGCGGATCATCGGCTCCGTGCGTCCCAA
>CAYSON010000556.1:0-2239 GCA_964432635.1 uncultured Desulfopila sp. | reverse complement strand
ACTGCCTCTTGCTCGGTGATCTCAAGGACAATATTGCCCTTGGGGATCTCATAGCGGTTGGCGAGGAGCCCGGTGGCCCCGGCGCTGTGGTCGGGGTGGAGCAGGCTGGTCGGACAGATGTTGATGAAGAGCAGACTGTCGTTGGAAAGGGCCTGGGCTGAGGCCAGGGACATGGCGTTTTCCCGGCAACGCATGTCGAGCGGCAGGATCATGCCGCAATGCCCAGCGGTGGAAAAGAGTTCCTCGATGGTGTCGAAGGGATTGCTGCCCACCGTCCGACACAGCGCCTCGTAGGCGAAGATCCTGCCCTGCTGGCGGTTGACGATGGGTTGGTAGTGGCAGGTGAGGCGGTTGTCGGCGAGCAGCTCGGCAATCGCCGTCTCGTTGAGTCGAAAGCCGCTGGCCAGGTTGTCGGTGCTCTCGGTGCTCTCAGTGCGGTTGTGCGTGAAGGGTTTGGTTAATTGCATAACAAACATTGGTTCTTCGGGGGTGAAGCAGCGTGGAGGGTGTCAATTTCCGCCACAGCGCGCTATGATAAAGATGCGGGGCGGAGGCCTCCTCATAAAAAAGGGTTGTTGCGAGGGTAGCTGGCAGATGTTTGCAATCGGTTAAGAAACGGTTAGAATTCTTTGGTGAGGAGGGCAAGGATGTCCGTCGAACAGTGCCAAAAACAAGGGATTGTTCCCGAATATATCAGGTATCTCCTTGTCCCGGAGCATCACCAGCCGCCGCTTGCCTAGGTGCGGCTGGTGCAGACCCATATCTCCTACGTGGTCATCGCCGGGGACCTGGTCTATAAGTGGAAAAAACCGGTGAATTTCGGCTTTGTCGACTTTTCCAGCCTGGCCAAGCGCCAGTTCTACTGCCTGCGCGAAGTGGAACTGAACCGGCGACTCTGCCCGGATATCTATCTCGGCACCGTGACCATCAGCCGTCACGGCGGAACGTTTCGTCTCGATGGGCAAGGGGAGGTGGTGGAATACGGGGTGAAAATGCGGCGACTGGATGAGCAGGGCATGCTCGATCGGGTTATTGCCAGAGGCCTGTTGCGCGAGCGCCACCTCGAGACCATTGTCGACATCCTCGTGCCCTTCTACCGGCGGGCGCAACACGGTCGGAGGGTGCGTAAAAATGGCCGAGTCGAGGCGGTGGCCCGTAATATTGCCAACAACTACCTGCAAACCCGCGCCTTTATCGGCAGCGATCCCCTCCCCGCCGACCGCTATTGTCGAATCAGTGCGGCGACCACCCGTTTTCTCTACCGCGAAGAGCTCTTTGCCGAACGGCGCCGCCATGGCTGTATTCGTGATTGCCACGGCGACCTCTACTCCCACAACATCTGCCTGGACAGGGATGGTGCCGTCCATATCTTTGACTGCCTGGAGTTCAACGACGGGTTGCGCTATATTGATGTCGCGGCCGATGTCGCCTTTCTCGCCATGGACCTTGAGTACCATGGCTTGCCGGAGCTGAGCGCCTTTTTTATCGAAGGTTTCATTGATCGATACGAGGATCCAGGACTGGTCAGGCTTCTTGATTTCTATAAATGCTATCGTGCCTTCGTGCGCGGCAAGGTTGGTCTGCTATCCGCCGGCGACCCAGGCATGGCGGTGGCGGCAGCCCAGGGCCAACGTCAGGCGGCCACCCGGTATTTTCAACTGGCGGAGGAATATGCCCTGAGGCTATGACCGGCAAGAAAGGTGGAGAAAAGCAGGTGGTGGTGTTTTTCGGGATGGTGGCTTCGGGAAAGAGCACCCTGGCAAAATTGTGGTCGGGAAGGCATCATTACCCTTATGGTAACACCGATGTGCTGCGCAAAGGGTTGGCGCTGCCGGCAGGGATCTGCCGAGGGGATGGCGGGGAAAAGGAGCTCTACTCCCCCGCCCATAGCCGTCGTACTTACGAGGCCCTGCTGGAGTTCGCCGAAAAGGCTTTGCAGAACGACGACACCGTGGTCCTCGACGGCAGTTATCAGCTCCGCGCGGAACGAGAACTCTTGCGTTCCCGACTGTGCGGACAGGCCAGGGTGCTGTTCGTGCTCTGCAGTTGCGGTGAGGAGGCGGTCAAGGTTCGGCTGGCGGCCAGGTCTCTTGACCCGACGGCAGTCTCGGATGGTACCTGGGAGGTCTATGGCCGACAGAAGAAGGTGTTCGAGCACCCTGAGGAGCTTGCAGGGGGCGGCTTGCTACAGTTGATGACGGAGAAGCCGCCGGAGCGATTGGCCGATGAGCTCGACCTG
>CAYSON010000555.1:0-2251 GCA_964432635.1 uncultured Desulfopila sp. | reverse complement strand
ACCCTCCAGTCGTCGTCGTGATCGAGCATGGCCAGGGTGCGTTTGTCGAATTCCAACCCGCTCACCGGACAGCTCAGGGCGGCCCACAGCTTCTGGTCGAGATCTCTGAGATTATGGATGTCGCCGGCGCTCTCCAGACGCACCTGATCGAAGCCGCCCAAACGGCAAAAACGCCAACGATGAAAAGAAGTGGCAGTGTTGTCCATGATGATTTCCCCCCCGGGTAAGGATTGCCAAATATGCGATGGGTTGATGGTCTTTGCTGCAATCTGCTCTAACAATACCCACACTCCTAAGAATTACTATTGCTTTTTCTTTACGAGGCCTTCATTTTCCTTGGGTCGGCAGGGTGGGTGCCGCCGCCTGCTGGTTGTTGAAGAAGTGTGCAGGTCAACAAAAGTCGTGTTAGAGTGTGGCCTCGCGCTCCTTTGGCCGAGTCCTCCTTCGGCCCTTTGCCAACTTGCAACCCCATTCCCAAAGGAAGCCCATCATGCAAGGTCTTGATGCTCTTTTCAACCCGTCCTCGGTGGCGGTCATCGGCGCCTCCGCCACTCCCGGCAAAGTCGGCCACGATATCTTCGTCAATATCCTCAAGGGCGGCTTCACCGGCACCCTCTATCCGGTCAATCCCCGAGCCAAGGCCATCGCCTGTGTGCGCAGTTACCCGGATATCAGGGACATCCCCGATCCGGTTGATCTGGCCATCGTCATCCTGCCGCCCCTGCAGGTGGAAAAGGCCATCGCCAACGCCATCAGCCACGGGGTCAAGGCGGTGGTTATCGTCTCCGCCGGCTTTCGCGAGGTGGGCGGCGAGGGGCTGGCCATCGAGCAGCGCATCGTCGCCATGTGCGGGGCCGCAGGTGTAAGGGTGGTCGGGCCCAACTGCCTCGGGGTGATCAACCCCAAGGCGGAAGTGCGGCTCAACGCCAGTTTCTCGGCGCGTATGCCCAACCCCGGCAATATCTCCTTTATTTCCCAGAGCGGCGCCCTGTGTACGGCGGTGCTCGATTTCGCCGCCGACAAGGACTTCGGCTTCTCCAAATTCGTTTCCATCGGCAACAAGGCCGATGTTGACGAACTCGACCTGCTCCGCTACTTCCATGCCGATCCCGATACCGAGGTGATCATGCTCTATATCGAGGAGCTGCAGCGCGGGCCAGAATTCGTCCGCGAGGTCAAGGAGATCACCGGCGGCGACCGGCCCACGCCGGTGCTGGCGATCAAATCGGGCCGCACCCTGGCCGGGGCCAGTGCCGCCGCCTCGCACACCGGCTCACTGGCCGGCAGTGAGGCGGTCTATGACGCGCTTTTTGCCCAGTGCGGTATCATCCGCGTTGATTCGATCAACGAGCTGTTCGATTTCGGCATCGCCTTTGCCTATAAAAACGAGAGTGCCACCGGCAAGATCCGCCGCAAGGTGCCGCACGGTAATCGCGTCGCCATCGTTACCAACGCCGGCGGACCGGGCATCGTCGCCACCGACATGACCGTCTCCTCCGGCCTTGAGTTGGCCAAGTTCAACGAGGAGACCATCGAGGTCTTGAAGAGTCATCTGCCGACCACCGCCAACGTCAACAACCCGGTGGATGTCATCGGTGATGCCGCCCAGGACCGTTACGAAAACGCCCTGAACGCGGTGATCAAGGACGAGGGGGTCGACGGCGCCCTGGTTATTCTCACCCCGCAGAGCATGACCAACGCCATCGGCACCGCCGAGGCTATCGTGCGCATCGCCCGCCGCTCCTACAAACCGATCCTCTGCTGCTTTATGGGCATCATCGATGTCTCCGCCGGAGTCAAGCATCTCCAGGCCAGCGGTGTACCGGTGTATCGCTTTCCGGAGAGCGCCGCCAAGAGTTTTGGCGCCCTCTACCGCTACTCACGCTGGCTCAACCGACAGCGCCTCGCCCCCTTCGAGATGGAGCATGACCGCGAACGGGCGGCGGCAATTATCGCCACGGCGCTTGAGGCCGGCAAAACCTATATGGGTGAGCTGGGGGGCACCGAGCTGCTCAAATGCTACGGCTTTAATGTCCTCCCCACCGAGTTGGCGGCAACCAGTGCGCAGGCAGGAGCGATCGCCGAGCGCATCGGCTATCCCCTGGTGATGAAGATCGTCTCCCCGCAGATCATCCACAAGTCGGACGCCGGCGGGGTCATGGTCGGTCTGCAGAGTCGGGAGGAGGTGGAAAAGGCCTTTACCACCATCGTCGACAACGCCAGAAGGTACGATCCGCAGGCAATGATCGAC
>CAYSON010000554.1:0-2265 GCA_964432635.1 uncultured Desulfopila sp. | reverse complement strand
TCACCGTCGACTTAAAAAGTGAACTGGAAAAAATGCGCGAGCAGGTGCAAAATATTGAGTGAGATTCGGGTAAGCTTGTGCGACTCGCGGCCCCTGTCAATTTGCCCATGGTGACGCTATGCAACTGTTGAATATCGGATTCGGCAACACGGTGATGGTGGAACGGATCGTCGCCGTTATTAACACCGGCTCGTCCCCGGCGAGAAAGTTGAAAGAGGCCGCCAAGCAAGAGGGAAAACTGGTGGATGTCACCGAGGGGCGGCGTACCCGTTCCATTCTGGTGATGGACTCCAATCATATTATTCTCTCCTCGGTGCAGCCCGATACCATCGGTCAGCGATTGCAGGCGATGAATCCCGCCAATAACCTCGCCGAGTATTATGGACGGCCAAAACTTGAACCGGGAGATGCGGTATGACCGTTGGCAAACTGTTTGTCATCTCCGCCCCTTCCGGAGCCGGCAAGACCACTCTCTTGAAAAGGGTTATGGCCCGAGTGGCCAATCTGACCTTTTCAGTGTCGCACACCACCCGTCCCCCGCGACCGGGCGAGCGGGACGGCGTCGATTACTCTTTCGTGTCGACGGCAGAGTTTGAAAAGATGATCGCCGCGGGTTCTTTTTTGGAATACGCCCGAGTCCATGCCAACCTCTACGGCACCAGTCGCCTGGCCGTGGCCAAGATGCTGCAGCAGGGGAAGGACGTCGTTCTTGATATCGATGTGCAGGGAGCATCGATTCTCCGTGGGGAAGCCATAACCGGGGCTACCTTTATCTTTATCGCCCCTCCCAGCCTCACCGAGTTGGAGAAGCGTTTGCGAGGCAGGGGGACCGAAGGGGAGGAAATGATCGCCATCCGTCTCGCTAATGCTCGCAGGGAGCTGGCAGTCATGCAAGACTACGAATACCTGGTGGTCAATTATCAGGTGGAAGAGAGCGTGGAACTCTTGGCTGCCATCATTCTGGCAGAACGGGCCAGGGCGCATCGCCTTCCCGACGGCCGATCCATCGGCGACATCGGAGCGATATGAACAGCGATGACAGAGGTAAAAAAGGTGGTGCCGAGAAGCGACTTCGTCTCAGTGAAGACCTCTTGTGGGGAATTCATCCGGTTTTCGAAAGCCTTGAGAAGACCCCGGCCAATATCTCGGAACTGATCGTGCAAAAGGACAAGCGTGGCGGCAAAATCGAGAAGATCGTCGAAACCGCCCGATCCCACGGCATCAAGATCACCTTTTGCGAGGCTTTGCGGCTGACCGGGGAGGGCAGCGGCCAAGCGCGCCATCAGGGGGTGGCGGTGCGGCTTTGCGAGGCGCCGCTGGCCGATTTTGATGGTCTGGTTGAGGAGTGGGCGGCGAGGATCCGAAATGGCGAGAGGCTGCGTGTGGTGGTTTGTGATTCGCTGCAGGACCCGCATAATCTCGGCGCCATTATCCGCTCGGCTCTCGCGGCTGGAGCGGTCGGGGTGATCGTTACCCGGGAACGCTCCGCCCCCCTTGGCGGCACCGCCGCCAAGGCCTCAGCAGGGGCGATGGCGCACCTGCCCATTTGCCAGGTAACCAACCTCGTCGCCACCTTGCAGTCACTGAAAAAGATCGGGTTTTGGGTTTTTGGGGCGGTCAAGGAGAGTGGTGTCGCCTCCCTCTATGACAGTGACCTCACCGTACCCTGTTGTCTGGTGGTGGGAAGTGAAGGCAAAGGGCTGCGGCCTTTGGTACGACGGGAATGCGATCTGCTGCTGTCCATACCCATGACCACCACGCTCGATTCGCTCAACAGTTCGGTGGCCGCTGCCGTCATTCTCTTTGAGGCCCTGCGACAGAACATGGTCGCTGCCTCTCGCCAAGGAGCAACATCCGCCACCACTTAGCCGCCGAGTTGAGCTTTTCCCATGCACCGCCCTGGCTGAAGAATGGGTAGTCTCTTATTGGGTAATCTTTAGAAAGACTTCGTCGTAGAGTTTGCGGTACCCCTCAATACTGCTGGAATCAAGCCAGCGCTCGTAGGCGGCACGATATGCTGCGGTTGGTCGTTGCGCCAGTAGAACGCGATTGATACGTTGTATCGTCTCTTTGCCCCACTCATTCTTGGAACAGGCCACATAACTGAGCGAGGCCTCTGGGTTGGCCTGGTTCTCCTCGACACTAAGGGTCATGATCTGCTCGCGGATGCCCATGGTTTCGGCAAGATACATGGCCTCTTCCGGTAAACCGGGCAGGGTGTCGATGCGCCCTGCCTGCAACATCTTGAACAGGTTGAGGGATAAC
>CAYSON010000553.1:0-2283 GCA_964432635.1 uncultured Desulfopila sp. | reverse complement strand
GATCTGCACGTAGAACTCGCCTTCATCGAAATCTCTTTTCAAAAGTTTGATCACCTTGCCGCTCTCGTCCTGCTCCCCTTCCGCCAGAGCGACGATCTGCACCTTGGCGGTTCCGTTTTTCATCAGGCCGAGCGCTCGGGCCGCCGTGTAACTGAGGTCGATGATTCGTCCGCCCATATACGGTCCGCGGTCATTGATGCGGACCACGGTTTTCTTGCCGTTTTCCACATTTTTCACCAACAGCACGGTGTCCATGGGCAGGGTTTTATGGGCGGCAGTCAGGGAATGCATATCATATCTCTCGCCATTTGAGGTACGGCGACCGTGAAAGTCAGATCCATACCAGGAGGCGAGTCCTTTCTGAATATAGCCATCATCGGGGTTAAGCGTGAAATAGGTCTTTTCGCCGACGGTGTAGGGCTCCTGGTGCATCGACCAGGATTCGTCGGCCTGCAAAGGATGGGGGGAGAAAAGGCCGAAGAATAGAATGAGGACGACGAGAGGCGACAATCTCATCGATGTCCGGGATGTGAGACCTCGGTTGCCGGTGCTTCGGGGGCTATGGTCAAGAAAAAAAGGCAGGCTAGCAATCATCCTCGCTTCATTTCGGTTGTGGGGAAGGGGAGATACCGCAGTCAAACACGGTCCACCTTTGCTCGTAACGCAATTCTCTGGCCATTATGGCCGAAATCGGGCCAAGAGTCAAAAGAGAAGGCGAAGTGGATGCCTTCTTCCCCATAATTGCTGAGACCAGCGACGCTTTCAAGGACTCGCCGAGGGGCAGTTCTGGTCATTATGGTTGAACTTTGGACGATTACCTGATATATACGCCTTCTGATCAAGGGCGCCCCTCCAGTCGTGTGGGTTTCCCATCCGTTTGCCAGCATAGCTCAGTAGGTAGAGCGGCGCTCTCGTAAAGCGCAGGCCAGCGGTTCGATTCCGCTTGCTGGCTCCAGTAAAAATCTCTCTCTTGCTCGTTACGACAAGATCACTTATGGGGCAATTTCCGGGCTGGAAATTGCCCACTTCTTTTTCGGCATCTCTCACAAGCTGGCAAGACGAGGTGGCGATACCACTTCCCCCTCGGGGGGTCAATAAGGTGCAATCAAGGACAGATGATGAACATTGCATTTTTGGGAATTGGCTTGATGGGCTTTCCAATGGCACGTCGCTTATGCGAGGCCGGACATGCGGTGCATGTCTGGAACCGCAGCCGCCATAAAGCCGAACGACTTATTTTCTATGGTGCGGTGGTGCAGGACACAGTAGCACAGGCTGTTATCGCTGCCGATATCGTTATTACCATGCTGGAAGACGGCGACATCGTGCAAGAAGTTTTATTTGCCAGCGGCGCCGTTTCCGCCATGAAGCCCGGTACGGTGGTGATTGACATGTCCTCGATACAACCGGTGCAAGCGCGAGCCCATGCGCAGCATTTGAGTGAAATGGGGATCGCCCACCTGGATGCTCCGGTATCAGGCGGTACCACTGGTGCTGAAGAAGGCACACTGGCTATCATGGCTGGAGGCAATACGGCCACCTTCGAGCGTGCCCGCAGAGTGCTCGAAATCTTCGGTCGCCCTACGCATGTTGGTCCCAGTGGTGCAGGTCAGTTGGCCAAACTCGCCAACCAAATGATTGTTGGCATCACCATAGGGGCGGTGGCTGAGGCTCTGCTGCTGTGCGAGCGGGGCGGCGCAGACATGGCCAAGGTGAAAGAGGCAATCAGCGGCGGTTTTGCCGACAGCCGGATTTTGCAAGTGCATGGGCAGCGTATGATTGATCGTGACTTCGCGCCCCGCGCCCGCATGAGCGTGCAACTCAAGGACCTGCGTAATGCCTTGTCAACCGCCGAAGAAACCGGTTTTCAGGCGCCTATCACCCGCCTCTTTGAACAACTCTATGCACAGAGCATTGAGCACGGCCACGCTAACCTTGATCACTCCGGTCTGTTTGTCGACCTGGCCCAGCGCAACGGCATGAGTTGAGACTTCCCTGCCGCTTGTTGTAAGATGTACGCAAAACCTGTTGGTGAAAACCGTCAGGTTACATCTTGATTTCTTCATATACACTGCGATAAGCAGCGTGACGTTTTGGTAGCCACTATTGCCAACCTTCCTCAGAACGCCAGGTTGACAAATTTCCGCAAGCGACAACAGGCGGGAGACCCCACTCAGAGGTCTTCCGCCTGTCTCTCTTTTTCTGCTATCCTGCTTGTATCCTGCAATTATTCAACACTGACCGAACCCATGCTGGCCTCGTTGCCCTTGCCGATGGCAATGT